>VGIH01000033.1 GCA_016867965.1 Betaproteobacteria bacterium
AGAAAATACGGTGACCGCTGGGATTGTGTCGGCTAAAAGTCGTGATACGGGCGATTACTTGCCGTTCATTCAGACCGATGTTGCCGTTAATCCAGGAAATTCTGGTGGGCCACTATTAAATACTGCAGGTCAAGTGATCGGAATTAACTCGCAAATCTTTAGTCGCTCGGGTGGCTATATGGGGATTTCCTTTGCAATTCCAATCGATGAGGCCATCCGGGTTGCCGATCAACTGAGAACCACCGGGCGCTTAGTGCGCGGACGAATTGGTGTGGCGATTGGGGAAATTAATAAAGAAGTAGCTGAAAGTCTAGGTCTTGGTAAACCGCGCGGCGCTTTTGTGCGCAATGTTGAACCTGGAGCTCCCGCTGCTAAAGGTGGTATCGAAGCCGGTGACGTGATTTTGAGTTTTAATGGTCGCGATATCAACAAGTCCACTGATCTACCTCGCATTGTTGGTGAGACTAAACCCGGTACCTCTGCAACAGTTAGGGTTTGGCGTAAAGGAGCTAATCGTGATTTAACGGTCGTGGTTGCGGATGCGGAGCCTGATAAAGTCGTTGCCCGAAAGTCGGAGACCCCTGCCCCACAAGCGGGAACTGCGAACAAATCCTTGGGCATCAGCGTTACTGAACTTACCGAGGCTAAAAATAAAGAGTTGGGCGGTAAAGGTGGTGTAGAAATTACCAACGTTGGGGATGGGGCTGCAGCGAGAGCCGGCTTACGGGCTGGTGATGTGATTGTTCGAATCGGGGATGCTGATATCCCCGGGATTAAGCAATTTGAGTCCGTCACCAAAGCCCTTGACCCTAGTAAGGCGGTCCCTATTTTCGTGCGTCGCGGTGATGCCACGATCGTGGTGCCGATCCGACCTGCCCAGAAATAAACCTTGCTTAGTACCTGATTGATGGGGAGGGGTGACCACAAGTCACCCCTTTTTCTTTGATTATTTCCCTTGAAGGTTAGGGAAAAGCGCTGATTTTTCCTCTCCAAGTACAATATGGAAAAGACATCTTATTGCAGCGCATCATTGTGTTGCGTTGCGACAAGGCGTTTTATCAATACCCCAATCGAATAGCGCCAATGGATCACATCCGTAATTTCTCCATCATTGCCCATATTGACCATGGTAAATCGACCCTAGCTGATCGCATTATTCAGCTCTGCGGCGGTCTCTCCGATCGTGAGATGGAGGAGCAGGTTCTTGATTCTATGGATATTGAGCGTGAGCGCGGAATCACGATTAAGGCTCAAACTGCTGCGCTCAGCTACAAGGCCAAAGATGGGAAGACCTATAACCTCAACTTGATTGATACGCCAGGGCACGTGGATTTCTCTTATGAGGTCAGCCGTTCACTCTCTGCGTGTGAAGGGGCATTATTAGTTGTCGATGCCAGCCAAGGGGTGGAGGCGCAAACGGTTGCCAACTGCTACACCGCAACCGAATTGGGTGTTGAAGTAATCCCAATCCTAAACAAAATTGATTTACCTTCTGCGGATCCAGAGTCGGCTAAGAAAGAGATTGAGGATGTGATTGGGATTGATGCGACCGATGCCACCACCTGTTCCGCCAAAACAGGATTGGGTGTTGCTGATGTCTTAGAAGAAATGATCCGGCGTGTACCGGCACCTAAAGGTGATGCCACACAAGCTTTGCAAGCGCTCATTATTGACTCATGGTTTGATAACTATGTGGGTGTAGTGATGTTGGTCCGGGTTGTAAATGGAACCTTAAAACCAAAAGACAAAATTAATTTGATGGCTACCGGCTCCACCCATTTAGTGGAGCAGCTTGGTGTTTTTACTCCTAAGTCAGTGACTCGTCCACAACTTAGTGCCGGTGAGGTCGGTTTCATTATTGCTGGTATCAAAGAACTGAAGGCAGCCAAAGTGGGTGATACCGTAACCCATGCGTCCGGTCAACAGGATCGCACCCCTGCACCACAGCCGCTGCCTGGTTTTAAAGAGGTTAAGCCACAAGTGTTTGCTGGTTTATATCCCGTGGAAGCAAATCAATACGATGCCTTGCGTGAGTCTTTGGAAAAGCTCAAATTAAATGACGCTTCCTTGCAGTTTGATCCAGAGGTCTCTCAAGCCTTAGGGTTTGGATTTCGTTGCGGCTTCTTGGGTTTATTGCATATGGAAATTGTGCAAGAGCGTTTGGAGCGTCAGTTTGATATGAGCTTGATAACAACTGCACCGACGGTTGTTTATCAGGTTGAACAGCGCGATGGTACGAATGTGGTGGTGGATAACCCCTCCAAAATGCCTGATCCCAGCAAGATTGAAACGATCTTAGAACCAATCGTTACGGTTAATTTATACATGCCTCAAGAGTATGTGGGCTCAGTGATTACCTTGTGTACGGGTAAACGGGGCATTCAAACCAATATGACTTATTTGGGTCGTCAAGTTCAGCTCACTTATGAGTTACCGATGGCAGAAATCGTGTTGGATTTCTTTGATCGCCTGAAATCGGTATCACGGGGTTATGCCTCCATGGACTATGAGTTTAAAGAGTATCGACCAGCCGATGTGGTGAAGGTTGATATCTTGATTAATGGCGATCGGGTTGACGCCTTATCCATTATTGTGCATCGAAGTAATAGCCAATCGCGTGGTCGTGAAGTGGTTGCGAAGATGCGCGGCATTATTCCAAGACAAATGTTTGATGTGGCGATTCAAGCGGCAATTGGAAGCAATATTATTGCCAGGGAAAACGTCAAGGCTTTACGAAAGAATGTGTTGGCGAAGTGCTATGGCGGTGACATTACCCGTAAGCGCAAATTACTGGAGAAGCAAAAAGAGGGTAAGAAGCGTATGAAACAGGTCGGAAATGTAGAAATTCCGCAAGAAGCATTTTTGGCAATTCTTCAGGTAGAAGAGAAATGAACTTTGCCCTCATCTTATTCATCTTGGCAATTATTACTGGTATCGCCTGGGTTGCCGATAAGCTGTACTTTGCTCCACAACGCAAAGCTGCCGGAATTGAGCGGATGCCACTTTGGTTGGAGTATTCGGCAAGTTTCTTCCCAGTTATTTTGGCCGTATTCATACTGCGATCATTTTTGATTGAGCCCTTTAAGATTCCATCGGGATCGATGATTCCGACCTTACAGATTGGCGATTTCATCGTGGTAAACAAATACACCTACGGTATTCGGTTGCCGGTGATTAATCAGAAAATCATTGATATCGGGACCCCAAAGCGTGGTGATGTGGTTGTCTTTCGTTATCCCAAGGATCAGTCGGTTGATTACATCAAACGTGTGATTGCGATTCCTGGTGATGACATTCTTTATGAGGATAAAAAGGTCACTATTAACGGTAAGCTACTTCAATATACGGGTGGAGCCCCATACCTTGATCCTGAGAGCATGCGGTATGCAAAGCTCTTCCAAGAAAGTTTTCCAGCCGATCTTGGCGGTAACGCGCACGAGATATTAAATGATCCCGACCGCAGTACGATCTATCAAGGTGAGAGTTTTCCTGGATCGGAGAACTGCCAATACCAAGGAACAGCCTTGCGCTGTAAGGTGCCAGCAGGTCATTATTTTGTCATGGGTGATAACCGTGACAACAGTTTGGATTCCCGATTTTGGGGATTTGTGCCCGATCAGAATTTAGTAGGCCGAGCCTTTTTCATTTGGCTCAATATGGGCTCCCTAGGTCGGATTGGAAGTTTTCAGTAATGAATGCCCGGGCAACGCTCGATCTTGGTCCATTGCAGGATCGTTTGGCCTATCAATTTAAAAAGCCCGAATTATTAAATCAAGCATTGACCCATCGCAGTCATAGTAAAAAGAATAATGAGCGCCTAGAGTTTTTGGGGGATTCAGTATTGAATTGTGTGGTGGCCGAGATTCTGTTTGAGCGTTATGCCGACCTCGACGAGGGTGATCTATCGCGAGTACGAGCAAATTTGGTGAAACAACAGGCACTCCATGAGATTGCTCAAGCTCTAATGCTATCGGACTATCTTAAGCTTGGCGAGGGGGAGTTAAAAAGTGGCGGTTTTCGCAGGCCCTCAATCCTAGCGGATACGCTCGAAGCAATTGCCGGCGCAATTTTTATTGATGGAGGTTTTGAGGCAGCGAAGGCAAGCTTGCGTAAACTGTACTCCACGATCTTGCAAAATGTGGATCCTAAAACCTTGGGCAAGGATGACAAAACCTTGCTGCAAGAGTATTTGCAAGGCTTTCAGTTGCCCCTGCCTTCATATAATGTGGTGGCTACGACCGGTGCCGCTCACAATCAGCAGTTTGAGGTCGAATGCATTATTCCCAATCTAAAAGTTAGCGTTAAGGGGGAGGGCGCATCACGACGCGCTGCAGAACAGGGCGCAGCAAAAATTGCTCTGGTCGCTGTGCAAAAAGCGTTGCCTCAAGAGTCGCGTAAACCCAAGAAGACCCGCGCTGCGAAAAAGAAAGCTGCCAAAGCCGATCCGGTTAAAGGCCAACTTCCTCTTAAATTAAAGGATTGATGTGTTCAAGTGCGGCACGATCGCATTAGTGGGCAGGCCCAATATGGGTAAATCGACCTTACTAAATGCACTCGTAGGGCAAAAAATTAGTATTACCTCGCGCAAAGCGCAAACAACCCGCTACCGAATTGCTGGGGTACAAACGCGCGAGCATGCGCAGTTTATCTTTATGGATACCCCGGGGTTTCAGACGCGGGTCATGAATACACTCAACCAAACCCTTAATCGAACGGTGACCAGTACTTTGCACGACGTCGATGTGATCTGTTTCATTGTAGAGGCGGGTTACTGGGGTGCCGATGATGCCAAGGTTTTACGATTATTGCCAAATGACAAGCCAGTACTATTAATTGCAAATAAGTTGGATTTATTTGCATCGCGTTTTGATGATTCACAGGATCGTGATTTAGCACTTTTTGAGTTCATGAAAAAAATGGCACAGCCATGGGGAATGATTACTCAGCAAACGAAGGGCTGTGAGGCAGAAAATCTAGAAAGCCCCGAACAAACTTTTGCCGAAGTCGTTCCAATGAGTGGTAAGAATAAAGATGATATTGAACGCTTACTCGATGTGATTACGGAATACCTGCCTGAGGGGGAAGCGCGATATGAGCCCGATACACTGACCGATCGAAGTGAGCGCTTCATGGCCGCTGAGATTTTACGAGAGAAGGTATTTCGCTATACCGGTGACGAGTTACCATACTCAAGCTCTGTGGTGATTGATCAATTTAAGCTTGATGGCACCATGCGACGCATTGCTGCAACTATATTAGTTGATCGTGATAGTCATAAAGCGATGATTATTGGTCAGAAAGGTGAGCGGTTGAAGAAGATTTCAACCGAAGCCCGTTTGGATATGGAATCATTATTTGGCAGTAAGGTTTTCTTAGAAACCTGGGTTAAGGTTAAACGGGGATGGGCCGATGATCTTGCTGAACTGCGTGCACAGGGTTTGGAATAAATGGCAGGGACTCGCGTTCTGGATGAGCCGGGATTTGTTCTGCATAGCATCCCGTATAAAGAAACAAGCCTTATTTTGGATGTATTTACTCGTACGTACGGACGGCTCGCATTAATTGCCAAAGGCGCGAAGCGGCCTCATTCGAGTTTGCGACCAGTTCTGCAGCGCTTCCAGCCTTTACTGATTTCTTGGAGTGGCAAATCCGAACTTCGCACCCTTACAAAGTCGGAATGGGTCGGAGGTTCCCCTGCCTTAGTTGGGGATGCGCTTTTGTGTGGTTTTTATCTTAATGAGCTATTGGTCAAGTTTTTAGCTAGAGAGGATGCGTACGAGTCGCTCTACGATCATTATGCAAATACAGTTTATGCACTTTCTCAAATCGAATCTTCTGGAACAACCATCGAGCAAACCTTAAGACCCTTTGAGCTGACTCTTTTGCGTGAGACTGGGTATGCGGCAGCCCTTGATCATTGTGTGGAGACCCACTCCCAACCAGTCAATGGCGAGCGATATGTGTATCAGCCTGAGAAAGGAATTCGTCCATGGCAACCCGATGATCCCTCTCATTGGCCAGTACTTGAAGGGTCGGTATTGCGAGCCATGGCGCAAGGTGACTTTTCTGGGCCTGAGACTCTTAGCCAGAGTAAGCAATTAATGCGTTTCCTACTGAGTATTCATCTGCAAGATCAAACGCTAACCACCCGTCAGATCTTGATCGACCTAAAAAAGATCTAATTAGGAGTAAGGCTTTAATATTAGCTATGGCCCCACTTGAGCTCGGAATTAATATCGATCATGTAGCAACCGTGCGTAATGCTCGAGGCACGTTCTATCCTGATCCAATAGTTGCGGCACGAATTGCGGAAGAGGCAGGCGCAGATTTAATTACCTTGCATTTGCGTGAGGATCGCCGTCATATCAAAGATGCTGATTTATTTGCACTCAGACCACTGATTCGTACCCGTATGAACTTGGAATGTGCCATTACACCGGAGATGCTGGGCATTGCGATTCAGGTTAAGCCGCAGGATGTGTGCTTGGTCCCCGAGAAGCGGACCGAGGTCACCACCGAAGGAGGTCTCGATGTTTTAACCCATCGCGATCAAGTACGCTCTGCTATCGAACAACTTCACTTTGCTGGTATTCGGGTATCGCTTTTTATTGATCCGGATTTCCGCCAAATTGATGCCGCTTGGGAAATTGGAGCCTCCGTGATCGAATTGCATACTGGCGCGTATGCCGATGCCAAAGAAGATCGCCAATCGTTTGAGCTGGAGCGAATTGTAGAAGCTGCACGCCATGCAAAGAATTTAGGTTTTCGGGTCAATGCAGGGCATGGTTTAAATGAGCAAAACGTTCAGCCCATTGCCAAAATCCCTGAAATTAGTGAACTCAATATTGGGCATGCCATCATTGCTGAGGCTATTTTTAAAGGTCTTCCAAATGCAATTCGCGATATGCGCAGACTCATGAATGAGGCGCGTGGACGATGATTATCGGAATTGGTACCGATCTCTTACAGATGGGTCGTTTGCAGGCGGCGTATGAACGTACTCAAGGGCGCTTGGCCAAGCGGGTTTTGGGAGACGAGGAATATCTGGTATTTCAGCAACGACTTGGCCATAATTACAAACGGGGGATGGCATATTTGGCCACCCGTTTTGCTGCCAAAGAGGCCTTTTCAAAAGCAATTGGCTTAGGTATGCATATGCCAATGAGTTGGCGGTCTTTGCAAACTCTTAATGAGCCAAGTGGTAAGCCGTATACAAAATATTCAGGTGCACTATTGCAGTTTATGGAAGATAAACAATGGCATGCGCATGTGACAGTAACTGACGAGCAAGAAATGGTGATGGCTTTTGTGGTTGTGAGTTATGGCACACCCATTATCACCACCTTTGATCCACAAAATTATCTAGGCTGAGACCGTGGCAACCCAAAAAAAATCGACTCATAACCCAGGCCCCATTATTTTGGATGTTGAGGGGCCCACCTTAAATCAACACGATATCCGGAGAATTCAGCACCCTCTGACGGGAGGCGTGATCTTATTTGGACGGAACTTCCAATCTCGTAAACAATTAACTGCACTTACCAAGTCAATCAAACAAGTCCGCGCTGACATTCTGATTTGCATTGATCACGAGGGCGGTCGAGTACAACGTTGTAAGACGGATGGCTTTACGCACCTTCCTGCTATGCGCCGCCTGGGAGATCTATGGATGCGAACTGGACCCCAAGCAAGCTCCGCTATTACTGCGATGAAAGTAGCCACAGCAAGCGGCTATGTGCTTGCAACTGAGCTCAGAGCGTGTGGGGTTGATTTTAGTTTTACCCCAGTATTAGATCTGGATTATGGCCGTAGTGGCGTCATTGGTGATCGCTCATTCCATCGCAACCCAGAAATTGTGTATGTTTTAGCAAAAAGCTTAAATGAGGGGCTTCGCTTAGGCGGTATGGCTAATTGCGGTAAGCACTTTCCGGGGCATGGTTGGGCTAAGGCAGATTCCCATGTTGCCATCCCCAAAGACGAGCGCTCACTTAAAGCCATTGAGAGTGATGATATAAAACCCTACGAGTGGCTCGATATCAGCCTTGCATCGGTGATGCCTGCTCACGTCATTTATCCAAAGGTTGATACTTTGCCCGCAGGCTTTTCCAGCATTTGGTTACAAACCATCTTACGAAAAAAGCTAAAGTTTAATGGCGTAATTTTTAGTGATGATCTCTCAATGGAGGGAGCTAGTGTCGCTGGTGATGTGGTGCAAGGTGCTCAATTAGCACTTAAGGCAGGATGTGACGCAGTACTAATTTGTAACCGCCCCGATCTTGCTGATCGCTTACTCAATGAACTAAGCGTTACTCCAAAAAAACACACGGAGTCTTCAATACGGCTCAAGAAATTATTTCCGAAGAGTGAATCCCAGTCCTGGGATGAATTGCAGAGAGACGCTGAGTATCTGCATGCCAAAAATATTTTTATTGAATTGGGTTTTGTTAAGTAAAAGCTTGAATTAACCCAACACGTTGGGTTAAAATGTCTTATGTTGACTACTAGCAAAACTAATTCCTCAAAAGATCAATGGCTTAATCAAGCTCTGACAAAGGTCAAAAGGGCTGAGAAAAGAGGAAAACTTGAACGAGCAACCAATTTATATGCCGTTAAGGCCTCATACGATCCTAAAAAAAGATTGATTGTTATTCTGCTGGCTAATGGGTCCTCATTTTCATTTCCACCAAAGTTGGCTGAAGGTTTGGCTAGAAAATCAGCAGACTCTTTGTCAAATATCGAAATCAGTCCATTTGGTACTGGTTTGCGATGGCCAAAATTAGACGTTGATCTTACGGTTGAGGGATTACTCTCTGGAGTTTTTGGCGGCTCTAAGTGGTCTTTAAAGTCTCATTTAGCAAATGCTGGTCGCGTGAAGAGTTCAGCAAAGGCACGTGCAGCTCGCGAAAATGGTGCCCGAGGCGGAAGGCCTAAAAGCATCCACATTTGATTAGCCAATAAAAAAGCCCCTCACAGAGGGGCTTTGAATGGATTGCTAGAGAATTAGTTTGCGCGACTACGATATTCGCCCGTACGGGTATCAATCTCAATCTTGTCTCCAGTGCTACAGAACAAGGGAACTTGAATCTCAAAGCCAGTTGCAATTTTGGCGCTTTTAAGAACCTTACCAGAACTGGTGTCACCTTTTACAGCTGGTTCGGTATAGGTGATCTCACGTACAACTGTGGTGGGTAATTCCACAGAAATGGCGCGGCCGTCATAGAACACAACCTCAACCGCCATACCTTCCTCAAGATAATTCAGTGAATCACCCATATTGTCTTTCTCGACCTCGTATTGGTTGTAGTCGCCGTCCATAAAGGTGTACATCGGGTCTGCAAAATAGGAGTAGGTGCATTCTTTCTTTTCAAGAATAACAACATCAAATTTATCGTCTGCTTTGTAAACGCCCTCATTGGGAGCTGCGGTAAGTAAGTTTTTGTACTTCATTTTGACCACAGCAGAGTTGCGGCCGGAGCGGCTGTATTCGTGTTTTTGGACCACCATGGGGTCACCATTAATCATGACAACATTACCCACGCGGAGTTCTTGAGCGATTTTCATAATAATTCCTGATATTCACGGATAGTAGGCCCCATTTAGGCCAATTGATTCAAACCCAATATTTTAACTGGTTAATGATTTAACTGACAAACTTCACCAATCTACCCGCTAAGCCACCATCGGATTGTCGGTCAATTAAAGCGCTTTGCCAGTGTTTTGCGTGTTCTGTCCATGCCGGTAGATTGTTCCACCAGTCTTGGGCGCCCTGCCAATCCATTGCTTCTGTGATCAGGTCCTGCAGTTGTGGCGCAACACCCTCGAGATAAAGATCTAAAAAAGCCCTGAGCTTCGTATGATGAGCTCCATCATCCTGGGGGTAGATATTCCAAATGAAGGGTTTCCCGGCCAACTGTGCTCGAATAAACGAATCTTCCCCACGCACTATATTGAAGTCACAATGTGTCAAGAGCCAGTCGTAATCATCTTGAGGTATGAATGGCATCGAAATTAGATTTAAATTGAGCCATTGGTGATGTTGTAGATTAAGTAATTGGGCATTACCAAATGCCAAAAAAATATCAAAGTATTCTTGCAGTTGATTGAGGTTCGCGAGCCATTCTTTTATTGGCGCCCCCGGATAGGAAAAAATACTAATCTTTTTTGAGTGGGGGCGAGACTGTTCCCAAATTACCCTTAGACTTTTTGGGCAGTGTTCCGGATCATGCTTTGGAATCGGATCAAGCAGCAGGCCTCCAGTATTGGCTTGGAATCCTGGGAAGAAGAAGTATTTTTGTAAGCCATGCGTATTTGGGGATGCTTTGCCATGAAAATCGCCAACCCATGGCTCTGCGCTTAAATATTCAAGGTGAATAAGGATGGGCTTATGCGGTGCTACCAATATGGTATTGAGGTAGCGAGTAGGCAGTTCACATGAAAACGCCTGGATCACAACATCGGGTAGCTCTGGTGGATGGCGAGCATTTTGATAACTAGCTTCCCAAGGAAGGATCTCGATGCCTTTGAGATGGGATTGCGCCATCGTGATTAGCTGTAAGGTAGGCATATCATCGCAAAATAGGCGTATATTTTGATCATATTGAGTTGCCAATGATCGCGCTAGACGCCAACAAATACCAGCATCACCATAGTTATCGATAATTTGGCAGAAAATATCCCAACGCATGACTAATTTACTTCCTGAATCCTTAAGTAATGATTTAAAGGGGCTCCCTGGGCTGCCAGGTGTGTATCGCTTTTTTGATGAATCAGGGCATATCTTATATGTTGGGAAAGCCAAGGATCTTAAACGGCGAGTCTCAAGCTATTTTCAGAAAAAAAACCATTCCCCCCGAATTGAGAGGATGGTCAAGCGCATTATTCGTTTTGAAATCACCATTACCCGTACCGAAACCGAGGCTTTGATTCTTGAAAATAATCTGATTAAAGAATACAACCCGCCGTTCAATATTCTATTTAGGGATGACAAATCCTATCCGTATCTCATGCTAACAGGGCATGATTTCCCTCGTTTGGCCTCGTATCGCGGCAAGGTTGATCGTCGTCATCGTTACTTTGGGCCCTTCCCAAATTCATGGGTAGTTCGTAATAGTGTTCAAATTTTGCAAAAAGTTTTTCGTCTTCGAACCTGTGAGGACACAATATTTCGTAACCGTAGTCGTCCCTGTCTCTTGCATCAAATTCATCGTTGCAGCGCACCGTGCGTTGGTAAATTGAGCAAGGAGCAATATGCTTTGGATGTTGGTCAAGCATTGCGTTTTTTGGAGGGTAACCATCAAGTTGTCCTCGCTGAATTAGAAAAAGAGATGGAAAAATACAGTACGGCCATGGAGTTTGAGATGGCTGCTGTAATTCGTGACCGAATTGCTGATCTATCCAACATTCTTCAGCAGCAGGCGATGGATACCGTGGCTGAGGGGGAGGGCGATGTAGATATTTTGGCAGCTGCCGAAATCGATGGCCAAATTTGTGTCAATTTAGCCATGGTTCGTGGTGGACGGCACTTAGGGGATCGTGCATATTTCTCAAAGAGCAATAGAGCTTTTGCGGATGAGCCAATTGATTTGCAAAATATTCTTGAAACATTTATTCAGCAACACTATTTATCGACGGACTCGTCTTCTGAGCTGGCTGTGATCACACCCCCCGTGTTGATTACGAACGTACCATTAAAGGGTGAGCGTGCCGAGGTGATCTGTCAAGCACTGCTAGATCGCTCAGCTCGACCCATTTCGTTTCTATACCAACCACAAGGTCAGCGCAAGCATTGGTTAGCAATGGCTGAAGGTAACGCCAAGATCGCCCTACTGCGTCGCATTGCCGAAGCGGGGGGGCAGCTTGCGCGAGTAAGAGCTCTTACGGATGTGCTTGGTATTGATTTAGAACAACTTGATCAATTACGTATTGAATGCTTTGATATTAGTCACACATCGGGAGAAGCCACCCAAGCATCGTGTGTTGTGTTTGTCAAAAATGAATTACAGGCAAGTGAGTATCGACGTTTCAATATCACTGGAATTTCGGCGGGAGACGATTACGCAGCAATGCAGCAAGTATTACAACGCCGCTACGCACACTTTCAGGAAATCCCGGTTGATAAAGTGCCGCAGCTTGTCTTGATTGATGGTGGCAAGGGTCAGGTTGAAGTAGCCAGGAAGGTCTTTAGTGAACTTGGAATTGATATTGGGCTGATTGTGGGTGTCGCCAAAGGTGAAGATCGTAAGGTTGGCTTGGAGACTCTGATCTTCGCCGATGAGCGTGAGCCGATTCGATTGGGTTTGGATAGCCAGGCACTCATGCTAATTGCTCAGATTCGAGACGAGGCGCATCGTTTTGCGATTACTGGAATGCGTGCGAAGCGTGCAAAGGCAAGAACTGTTTCTAGGCTTGAGGAGATGGAGGGGATTGGGGCGAAGCGTCGACAAAAACTGTTGGCGCGCTTTGGTGGGCTGCGTGGCGTTGCGAATGCGACGGTTGAAGAATTAGCCAGCGTTGAAGGAATTTCTCAAACCTTGGCTGAGCAAATTTACCGACAGCTCCATTGATGGATCAATTAAATCGTTTATTCTCCAAAAATGCCATTTAACTTGCCCATTGCCTTGACCTGGTTGCGGGTTGCAGCCATCCCATTATTGGTAGGCATTTTCTATTTACCCAATGATTGGTTATCGTTGACCGAGAAAAATATACTTTCTACTGGACTTTTTGTTTTTGCGGCGATTACCGATTGGTTAGATGGATTTTTGGCGCGACGCATGAACCAAGAGTCGGCTTTCGGGCAGTTTTTAGATCCCGTAGCCGACAAGTTAATTGTGGCGGCTGCGTTACTCGTATTACTGAATTTGGATCGAGTGCAGGCCTGGGTAGCATTGGTCATCATTGGGCGTGAGATCACAATTTCTGCGTTGCGGGAGTGGATGGCCCAAGTCGGCGCCTCGCGCAGTGTTGCGGTGCACATGGTCGGTAAGTTAAAAACCACGGCCCAGTTAATCGCGATCCCATTCTTGCTATTTAATGGTCAAATTTTGGGAATGCATAGTTCCCTTTTAGGGACTTGGCTAATTTGGATTGCTGCCTTTTTAACGCTCTGGTCAATGTTTTACTACCTACAAAAGGCGTTACCAAAACTCACCAATAAGCCGTAATACTAAGAAAT
The DNA here is from genome assembly GCA_016867965.1 of Betaproteobacteria bacterium. Lineage (GTDB taxonomy): Bacteria > Pseudomonadota > Gammaproteobacteria > Burkholderiales > Burkholderiaceae > Polynucleobacter. Next base: position 13,175 of record VGIH01000033.1, read on the forward strand.
TTTGCTTATTGGGGCCTAATCCCTGAATCTTTGCTAAACTGTCGATCCTGTAATGCGGGAATAGCTCAGTTGGTAGAGCGCAACCTTGCCAAGGTTGAGGTCGCGAGTTCGAGCCTCGTTTCCCGCTCCATTCATTGATGGGAAGCCCCAAAAGCTTCCCATTTTGTTTGAGTTGAAGTTTGGTGTATTCCAAATCAACTAGGGCGCGTTGGCCGAGTGGTTAGGCAGGAGCCTGCAAAGCTTCGTACGGGGGTTCGATTCCCTCACGCGCCTCCACCCAATGTTCTTGACGAATCAACCTGCTGCCCTAAAATAAAGGAAGTTGGTATTTTTACCCATCAGTCCTGGAAACTAACCATGAATCGATTCATCACCAAAACACATATCGTTACCCTTGCTGCCGCTGCGATGCTGGGCGCTTGTGCTACCGGCGATAGTCCGACGGGAACCCAAGATGAGATTAATCAAATCCAGTCGCAATTGCTTGGTGATATGCCATTGCCAGCTGGAGCCAAAATTATGGGATCCGATTCTTTAATCATTGGTCGCGGCGATGGCTGGGTAGGCCGCGTCAACATTAGTGCACTACAAGGTGCAACCGATGTATATGCCTTTTTTCAGTCTGAGTATCCCAAGGCGGGGTGGACTACGGTTACAGCAACTAAAGCAAAAACTAGTTTCTTGGTCTTCACAAAGGGTGATCGTACTTGTGCGGTTGAGATTAATGAGGGATCATTGGCCGGTCCCAAATCAATCATCACGATCACTTCTTCGCCTAAAAATGCGAATGTGATAGCGCCGACCCGTAAACCTTAAAGACCGTTGGCTCGGATTAATCCTACTGCTTGACCCTCGAGGGCAAAGTTAGAGTCCGCACGTACAATAATGTGCTCAAAATCAGGATTTTCAGCCTGGAGTTCTAAGTAGGAACCGTTAGCCCCTTTCTTTTGCTGGAAGCGTTTTACGGTAACTTCATCATCGATGCGAGCAACCACAATATCGCCATTGCGCGCTTCCGTTGTCTTTTTAACCGCCAAATAGTCACCATCGAGAATGCCTGCATCACGCATGCTCATTCCTTTGACGCGCAGTAAGTAGTCTGCACCTTTACTAAATAAGCTGGGGTCAACTGGAACTTGTTTTTCGATATGCTCAATGGCGGTGATGGGTGAGCCTGCAGCAACTCGACCAATTAATGGCAGGGTAAGCTGTTGCAAACTTCCTGAGGGTAGATTCAGTTGACGAAAATTTTTACCTTGCGAAACAGGCTGCGTGTTTGTGACCCGAATACCTCGTGATGTTCCAGGGCTTAATTCGATATACCCCTTTTTGGCTAATGCACGCAGATGCTCCTCTGCAGCGTTGGCTGAAGCAAAACCGAGTCGGTTAGCAATTTCAGCTCGGGTGGGAGGGAGACCACTTTCTTCAATGGCTAAAGTAATGAGCCCTAATATCTCCTCCTGCCGAGCAGTCAGTTTCGGTAGGGATGGACTTTCAATCACTGTATTTATGTTCATACTGGGATTGTATACAGTAAAAAATGGCATTTCAAGAACTTTTGCTTGGTTGGATAATGCCAAAATGTCAAATTCCTCAAACTCCCCATTTATTTTGGTAATTGGTACCGGCGGCACGATTGCTGGTCTCACAACCGATTCAGGCAATGGGGGTTATCAAGCTGGTCAAGTACCGATTTCAACCCTTTTAGTCCAAATTGAAACAAAATTTTCTATAAAAAACATACAGTTATCTAATATTGATAGCTGTGACATGAGCGAGTCTCTATTAAGCAAATTAGGACTCCAGGTTCGTACGGGGCTTGCAGATCCCAAGGTAATGGGAATTGTTATTACCCATGGCACCGATACGATGGAAGAAACCGCTACTTTCTTGGAGCTTGTCTGCGGGGAGTATTCCAAAAATTTGGGCAAAAAAGTAGTTTTGACTGGATCAATGCTGCCTTCAGATCACCCAGAGGCAGATGGCCCTCGAAATTTATCCGCTGCGATTGAGTTTTCGGGGGAGGGGGGTGGTCCAGGTGGAGTTTGGGCTGTCATGGGCTCCAAGCCAATACCAGGGCTTCGTTTAGTTAAAGGCCATAGCTCAGATGTCGACGCCTTTCTTGAAGAAACCCTGCCGAACGGTTGGACTCAAGTTAGTAACGACTTACCCATACCATCAGATAATCAATGGCCATGGGTAGAAATTATTACTAGCCATTCGGGTGCAAGACTGGACATCATCCGACTACTTCGGGATCGGGGGGTTCAGGGTATTGTTTTAGCGGGTACCGGGGCTGGTACCGTTCACGAGAACCTTGCGCCCGCTCTGGAGCAGTTTATGGAGGCTCGTGGAGCCGTAGTGCGTGCCTCCCGCATCGGTAGGGGCTATGTCGGTGGCACTCTCGCTAATGGTCGATTAGGAATGGCCCTCGGTGCAGGCTTTTTAACCCCTGCAAAAGCCCGTATTGCACTGCAGCTAGCCTTGTTCGCCACAGCTCAATCGGGCGCTAAGACATTGAGTTGGCGAGATTATTTTGCTAAAATAGTTGGCTTATCGGAAGTTCGGTAAGTTATTTTTACAATTTGTTCCACCCTTGCTGCACTGGTGCTTAGTTCTTGACAGCGGAATTAAGCAAGACGCCTAGGCAGTTTTATCCATAAGGAGTGATTAATGCGTCATTATGAAATCGTTTTTATCGTCCATCCGGACCAAAGCGAGCAGGTTCCAGCGATGATTGATCGCTATAAGTCGATCCTAACCACCCATGGTGGCAAAGTGCATCGCATCGAAGATTGGGGCCGTCGTCAAATGGCTTACATGATCGACAAGCTTGCTAAAGCCCACTATGTTTGTATGAATATTGAATGCGATCAAAAAACGCTTGAAGAACTCGAGCATGCATTCAAGTTCAATGATGCCGTTCTGCGTCACCTAATCGTTAAGATGAAGAAGGCTGAGACTGA
>VGIH01000034.1 GCA_016867965.1 Betaproteobacteria bacterium
TCAAGCGGCGGTTTATCAAAGCCATACAAGGCTTTAACCTGCTCGAGCCGCTCCGCATCCACCCCTTGACGTCCGCGATACGTAACTCCTCCTCCCGAGGACTCACCGCCCACCGCTGCATCGCCCTTACCTTTTAGTTCGAGCATGAGCTGCTCCACTGGCCCACCTGGGACAAACTGAACCACCGCGAAGGTCAAGGTCAAAACCCCCAGTAAGGTGGGGATCATGAGCAAGATCCGTTTGATGATGTAGATCAGGATTTCGGAGTTCATTTACGCGCCTCTTGCTGCCACCATAAGGACAAAATCCAAGACTCGGCAGAGAAATACAGTGGAGGATTGGGATAACCCATTTCTTTACGGTATGCAATTCGATGGGTTGGACTATACCAATGCGGCACCACATAGTAGCTATTCCAAAGCACGCGATCGAGCGAGCGCGTTGCTGCTTGCAACTGTTCTCTGGTTTCAGCTCGCACAATCGCATCAATGAGCGCATCTATGACCGGTGATTGCACGCCGATGACATTATCGGAGCCTCTCTCTTTGGCTGCCGCACTTCCATAGCGATCGTAGAGCTCATTACCAGGACTTTGAGTGTCAGGAAAACGAATCGTAGTCATATCAAAATCATAGTCATCCATCCGTTTTTGATGAAGGGCAAAGTCGCTGGTGCGAATATCCACTTTGATCCCCAACTTCTCGAGATTACGAACATAAGCGGTCAGAATCCGCAAAAAGAACGGGCCATCTTCGACAATCTCAAACCGGAACACTTCACCTTTGGCATTACGCAATGCGCCATCGCGGTACGTCCACCCAGCTTCGGCCAGCAACTCTTTTGCTTTACGAAGGTTGGTGCGCAAACTACTTGGTGGCGCAGTGCTCGGCGCTTGCGGCATCGCCCCAAAGACTGCCTCGGGTACAAATTGGGGATACTTCTCTTGCAAGGGTTTTAAGAGTTTGAGTTCGGCAGCAGTAGGCACCGTCTCACCCTCGTAATTGGCACTCAAATCACTGTTCTGAAAATAACTCTCAATCCGACTGTATTGGTCATAAAACAGTTGACGATTGAGCCATTCAAAATCCAGTGCGTATCCGAGGGCTTTGCGAACTCGTACATCCTGAAAAATAGGACGACGTAAGTTCATCGCAAAACCCTGCATGCCTGCGCCGTTATGATTAGAAAACGCCCTTTTAATCAAAGTGCCATTATTAAATTTAGGGCCCACATAACTCTTCGCCCAATTTTTAGCGCGGTACTCCACGAGCGCATCAAACTCACCCGCTTTGAATGCCTCTAAGCGCACTGCATCATCGCTGTAGAGTTTGTAGACAATCCGGTCAAAGTTAAAGAATCCCACCCGCACGTTAACTTTATTGCCCCAATAGTTAGAGTTACGCTTGTAGATCATTGATTTGCCTGCGCGATACGACTCAATCACGTAAGGGCCGCTACCAATCGGATGTTCAAAGGTAATTTTGTCAAAAGGGGTATGACTACCATCGGGTTTCTTGCCCCATTGCTTGGAGAAAACGGGTATACCGCCGACCATCAAAGGCAACTCGCTGTTGCGGGTCTTAAAGTCAAACCGAATCACCCGATCCGATACCACCACCGCCTGTTTCACGTCCGCATAAATGGTGCGGTACTGCGGATTGGCGAGTTTGCTCACGAGCGTATCAAAACTGTGTTTAACATCATCAGCCAAAATCGGGCTGCCATCGGAGAACTGCGCCTCAGGTCTCAGTCGAAAAGTTACCGACATCTGGTCTGGAGCCACCTGAATATCTTCAGCGATTAAGCCATAAACACTGGATACTTCGTCCGCACTGCTCACCGCCAATGACTCAAACATCAAAGCACCAATACCTGGGGCGGTCACACCCCGCAAGGTAAAAGGGTTGAACTTATCAAAACTTGTACGGCGATCGGGGTTGGGGAGCGTGAGCGTTCCGCCCCGCGGCGCATTCGGGTTCACATAGTCAAAATGGGCAAAACCATTGGCATATTTGGGCTTGCCATATTGCGCGATGCCCTGCGCAGCCTCCACTCCCAGCGGATAAATCAACATCCAACACAGCAACATGATCGCTAAGGACGGCAAATGGGTCCCAAAGTAGCTTGGCAATGATCGCAGGGGTAATTGGCTTAGCATATGCAACAATTGTAGATAGCAAATCAATTTGAAGTAAAGGACTTATCATGGCCTATTTAAGCGGTAAACGCATCCTCATAACTGGACTCCTCTCCAATCGCTCAATTGCCTATGGTATTGCCAAGGCCTGCCACCGCGAGGGTGCAGAACTTGCATTCACCTATGTAGGCGAGCGCTTTAAAGACCGCATCACGGAATTTGCTAAAGAATTCAATAGCTCACTCATTTTTGATTGCGATGTAGGCAGTGATCAACAGATCCGCGCCCTGTTTGAGGACCTTGGCAAAGCCTGGCCCCAATTTGATGGTTTTGTCCACTCGATTGGGTTTGCACCACGCGAAGCAATTGCAGGTGATTTTCTGGAGGGTTTAAGTCGCGAGGCATTCAAGATTGCCCACGATATCTCTGCTTATAGCTTTCCAGCGATGGCAAAAGAAGCTCTGCCCATGCTTAGCCCCAATGCTGCCCTTCTTACCCTAACCTATTTAGGGTCAATGCGAAATGTTCCCAACTACAACACCATGGGATTAGCAAAGGCTTCACTCGAGGCTTCGGTCCGTTATTTAGCTGGCTCACTTGGACCTAAAGGCATCCGGGTCAACGGCATCTCGGCTGGTCCGATTAAAACTTTGGCCGCCTCCGGAATTAAAGGATTTGCAAAAATTTTGGATGCTGTTGAAAAAACTGCCCCTCTGCGACGTAATGTAACGGTTGATGATGTTGGCAATGCTGCCTCATTCTTACTATCCGATTTAGCAAGCGGCATCACTGCTGAAATTATTTATGTGGATAACGGCTTTAGCCAAGTAGTTGGTGGCATGGATGAGGTTTGAAAATTAATTCTTCGGCTCAAACCTTACCAGAGATTCCGCTACGAGAGGCGCTAGCGTATTGGCTCAAACTCGGATTTATTAGTTTTGGCGGACCGACCGCTCAAATTGCCATGATGCATGATGAGCTGGTTGAGAAAAAACGCTGGATTTCAGAGCGTCGTTTTTTGCATGCCCTCAACTATTGCATGCTACTTCCAGGTCCTGAGGCGCAGCAATTAGCCACTTATTTTGGTTGGCTCATGCATCGGACCTGGGGCGGTATCTTAGCGGGCACGTTATTTATTTTGCCATCGTTATTGATCCTGATCGCCCTTTCTTGGGTTTATGTGGAGTATGGGCAAACCCCCTTTATCGCAGCATTATTTTTTGGTATTAAGCCCGTGGTTACCGCAATTGTGATTACCGCTGTCATCCGCATCGCTAAACGAAGTATTTATAACATTCAGTTAGCGATGGTGGCCATACTCTCTTTTATAGCGATCTTTGTACTGAATCTACCTTTTCCATTGATTATCGCAAGTGCTGCTCTCTATGGTTATTTTGCTGGGAAATACCGACCAGCTTTATTCACCAAATCCAACTCTGGGCATGCGACCTTCTCAAAATCGGCCGGCCCGGCTTTAATCAATGACAACACTCCAATACCTTTGCATGCTACTTTTTCTAAAAAAAGATTAATGCATCAATTATGGATTGCAGGTCTATTGTGGCTAACGCCTATTTTTTTACTTACTGTGATGAGTAGCTGGAATTCTTTGTATACACAGTTGGCATGGTTCTTTACAAAAGCAGCACTTCTCACGTTTGGTGGGGCATACGCTGTTTTACCTTACTTGTATCAAAGCACAGTTGAGACCTATCAATGGCTAACCGCAGCACAAATGATTGATGGACTAGCGCTTGGCGAAACAACTCCTGGACCATTGATTATGATCGTTGCTTATGTTGGCTTCCTAGCGGCGTACTTTCATGAAGTTTCCACCGGAGTGTCTGCAATCTTAATGGGCTCATTGGGTGCCCTAATCGCAACTTGGTTTACATTTCTTCCGTCATTCTTATTTATTCTGATTGGTGCGCCACTCATCGAATCAACTCATAGCAATCTGCGCTTTACGGCCCCACTTACTGCAATCACTGCCGCAGTGGTTGGCGTGATTACTAATTTAGGTGTTTTCTTCGCTTACCATGTATTTATTCCGGATGGAATAGGCTCAGCTATCTCTTGGCTATCACTTGGAATTTGTATTGCTACCTTATTTTTAATGACTCGCTTTAGATGGGGCGTCATACCCTCTTTAGGCCTTGGGGCTGCTGTTGGAGTTCTTTTTGCCCCCACAGGTATCTTATTACGCTAGCATTTGATTTTGCCCATATTGGGATTGGCATAATGACGTTATGAGAATCGACGAAGCCACACTATCCCACCTCCAAGAGTGGGTTGGTAAATCCGAGCGTTACCCAGATCAAGTGACTGCCGCCCCTTACCGCGCTCTTTCTGCAACCCTCGATCGCAATGACCCTAAGCCCAATTCGGGAGTCTTTCTTCCTGAGTTGTGGCACTGGTTGTATTTCTTGCCACATCCCCAGCAGTCAGAAATCGGTCCTGATGGTCATGCGAGGCGCGGTGGCTTCTTGCCGCCCGTGCCACTTCCTCGTCGCATGTGGGCTGGTGGTCGACTGCGTTGGGTGGGTGAACTGCAAATTGGTGATGCGATCGAACGCGTATCCACGATCAAGTCGGTTACGCACAAGTCAGGGCGTACCGGTGATTTATTGTTTGTCTTGGTTGAACATCAAATCTCCAATCAAAAGGGTCTTGCTTTAACCGAAGAGCACGATATTGTGTATCACGCAGCCCCAAGTCCTGATGAGAAGCCCCCTGCTCCAACGCCCTCTCCTCGCGATGCTCAGTGGACTAAGGTCATTAACCCTGATCCGGTTCTTTTATTTCGCTACTCCGCACTCACTTTTAATGGACACCGCATTCATTACGACCGCAGTTATGTCACGCAAGAGGAAGGGTATCCAGGTTTGATCGTACACGGTCCCCTGATTGCTACGCTCCTGGTGGATTTAGTTAGAGAACATCACCCTGGCAGAAAGCTGCAATCCTTTGAGTTCAGAGCGATTCGCCCCACCTTTGATATCCATCGCATGAAAGTCAACGCCGCCTTAGATGATGATGATCCGAGCGGTCAAACCTTGCGGGTCTGGTCCGAAGATCACGAGGGCTGGCTCACCATGCAAGCCAAAGCAATCTTGAGTCTATGACGATGGGTCCGCATTACTCCGCAGAGCTTGCCCGCTTTGCAAGCCAATTGCAATTTGAGAATATTCCAGAAGATGTAATTTCACGGGCCGAAGATTTATTGGTGGATTGGTTTGCCTCTGCCATTGGTGGCAAAGGTGCAAAACCGGTTGAGATCATCACGCAATTTGCGCAATCGATGGGGCCAGTATCGCAAACTGCAATTGCCGGATCTGCTGAAATCATTGTGTCGCGCTCCTTATCGAGTCCATTTCTTGCGTGCTTAGCCAATGCAGCAGCATCGCACGTGGTTGAGCAAGATGATGTTCATAATGGTTCGGTATTTCACCCAGGAACGATCGTATTTCCTGCGGCATTAGCGCTTGCACAGGCCAAACAACTCAGTGGTCGCGAGTTCTTAACTGCTGCAGTGGTTGGCTACGAGGTCGGTATCCGCGTCGGTGAATTCTTAGGCCGCTCCCATTACAAAATTTTTCATACTACGGGTACCGCGGGGACCTTAGCAGCGGCCGCAACCGTCGGTCGTTTACTCAAATTGAGTCCGGTGCAAATGCTACATGCCTTTGGTTCGGCTGGTACGCGATCGGCTGGTCTTTGGGAGTTCTTGCGTGATGCCGCAGATTCCAAACAACTGCATACTGCGCATGCCAGCGCTACTGGCCTGATGTCTGCCTACTTGGCACAAGCTGGATTTAGTGGCGCTCAGAAAATACTCGAGGGCGTACAAGGTCTTGCGGCAGGTACATCGACCGATGCCAACCCAGAAAAATTAATTGATCGCTTGGGCTCACGCTGGTGTTTGGCGGAGACCTCCTTTAAGTATCACGCCTCATGTCGCCACACCCATCCCGCGGCCGATGCGTTATTACAGGTCATCCAAAAACACGCAGTCAAAATGGCTGACATTGACCGCATTGAGGCCCTGGTGCACCAAGGCGCCATCGACGTTCTTGGACCCGCCAGTGATGCAACGACTTTGCATCAATCCAAGTTTTCAATGGGCACGGTTCTTGCGCTCATCTGCAAATTTCAGTTTGCAGGCCTTGATGAGTTTGCTAAACACTTTAACGATCCCGAGATTTGTCTGCTACGCAATCAAGTCAGTATGATTTTAGATCCCGAAGTTGATCAGGCTTACCCGCAGAGATGGATTGGTAAGGTGAAGGTGTACCTCAAGAATAGTCAGGTTTATGAAGGCCGCGTCGATGAGCCCAAAGGTGATCCAGGCAATACACTGACCCGAGCTGAAATTAAAGAGAAGGCTTTGCGTCTAGCTGCATTTAGTGGTGGTGCCACTGAATCCGAGATGCACGATGCGATTGCATTGTTATTTGATATTCGTCGAGCAAGTGCTGTACCGTTTATTTTTTCCAAATAAGGATTGCTACCATGAGCCTCCCCCACTTACCCCTAAGTGATGCATGTTGCTTCTTGTTTGTTCCGGCTAATCAGCCGGAGCGTTATAGCAAAGCATTGGCCAGTGGAGCGCAAGGTGTCATTATTGATTTAGAAGACGCCGTTGGTCTGGATGACAAACCCAAGGCGCGTGATTTACTCAAACAGCATTGGTCATCGATTTCAGAGACGGATAAAGAGCGTATTGTGGTCCGCTGCAACGCTCCAGGCTCACCCTTTTATGCAGCCGATTTGGTATTGCTTAAAGAATTGCAAGTGCAATGCCTCATGATCCCAAAAACAGAAACGCGCGATCAAATCAATGGCACTGCAAGAGAGCTACCGAACACCGCATTTATTCCAATGATTGAAACCCCACTGGGTTTGCACCATTTAAATGAGATCGCGGGTTCGTCACAAGTATTACGACTTGCGCTGGGTAACTTTGATATGCAAGTGGAATTGGGTATTAGCTGCGATGAGAACGAAACCGAACTGGATACCGCCAGATTCATGATGACCCTGGCATCAAAATTGGTAAGTATTGCCCCACCAATCGATGGGGTTACCCCTTCAATGGACGATGAAGTGAAAATTTTTGCACATGCACAAAAAGCCAAGCGCTTTGGCTTTGGCGCCAAATTATGCATTCATCCTCGTCAAATACCCACTGTGAAACAAGCGTTTACCCCTACCCCCCAAGAAACAGACTGGGCCCAACGGGTGATTGCAGCAGATAAGGCCTCTGGGGGGCAAGCCGCCAAAGTGGATGGGAAGATGATCGATCGGCCGGTCGTCATGCTGGCGCGCCGCATCCTAAGCTTGGCTGGTAATCCCTAGGTTTTTTGCTAAAAATCCATGGCAAAATGGCGTTTGCTTTATCCCTTACGGAGACTTTTGAATGAAATTAAATAAACCTTTAAATGCATTACTTGCTGCGGTGATGGGTGCTGGTCTGTTATTGACCGGTACGGCGAACGCTCAAAAATACCCTGATAAGCCAATTAGCTTAGTGGTACCGTTTGCAGCTGGTGGTCCAACAGATTCGATTGCCCGCTTACTCGCAACCAATATGAGTAAAACACTTGGTCAAACCGTTGTGGTTGAAAACGTCGCTGGTGCCGGTGGTACCGTTGCTTCTGCCAAGGTTGCCAAATCCAAACCCGATGGTTACACCATTTATATCCACCACATGGGTATGGCCACTGCTCAAGCGCTGTATGACAAGTTGCCCTACGATCCCCTCAAAGATTTTGAGTACATCGGTCAAGTTGCAGATGTACCAATGGTGCTTTTGGGCAGCAAAAACTTCCCACCTAATAACTTCAAAGAGCTTGAGGCATACATCCGTGCTAATAAAGACAAGGTAACGATGGCCAATGCAGGTCCAGGTGCCGTGTCCCAACTGTGCGGATTGATTTTCCAGAGCCGTTTGGGTGTGCGTGTAACCACTGTTCCCTACAAAGGAACTGGCCCAGCCTTGACCGACTTAGTTGGTGGTCAAGTAAATATTTTGTGCGACCAAACTACCCAAACCATTCCGTTCATCAAAGACGGCAAGGTTAAGGTCTATGGCGTAACTACTCCCAAGCGTCTTTCTGCCCTCCCCAATGTTCCAACCTTGGATGAGCAAGGCATGAAAGGCTTTGACGTGAAGGTGTGGCATGGTATTTATGCTCCGCTTGGCACACCAAAACCAATTTTGGATCGTTTAAATGCAGCCCTCAAGAAGGCATTGACCGATCCTGATCTGAAGGCTCGCTTAGATTCCTCAAACATTGATATCGTTCCTGTTTCGAAGCAAAACGGTGAGTCACTAAAAGCTCACTTAGATGCCGAGATCAATCGTTGGGGTCCAATCATTCGTAAAGCCAACATTCCTGATTAATTCGTTGCGCTTTCAATGAATCTAAGGCCGGTGCAAACCGGCCTTTTTATTTGGGTGTTAGCCAAACATCCGACCGCGCTTACGACGCGACATCAGACTTGCATCCATGCTCCATTCATTGGCATCATCGGCCTGAGGTCTTCCCCAAATTACCCATCGTATACTAAGCCCAATTGCCCAGACTGCGAGAAATGGATCTAATAAGTAATCCCATAAATTAATCGACTCATGCCAATGAATCGACCAGGCAATCACGGCAATGGAGATCATGAGCGCTTCCCAAGAGTGCTTGGCAAAGAAATAAATTGCAGCAACTAACAAAACGGTTCCCACGAAAACACTGGAATGAAAGCCCCATGCATAGGGATCAAACATGGTGAATCCCAAAGCAAAGGGATAAAACAAAATAGCCACTACTGCAATTAGGATTGGAGTAATGCTTGCAATACGAAACGCATTCATTCCACTCCATGTACAAATGATTAGCATTAGACTCAAAATACTCAAATCACCAGTTACTCCCCGAATATAGGCAGCAAACGGCAAACTCCATGGTGCGCCAATGGCTCCGAACGGGGCAAGTAAAACGAGTGATGCAATGCTCACCAAGAGAAGTCCTGGAACAAGCCCATAGCCGATATTCAGAGTAGCTCGAATCAGATGTAAAGAAATAATGCTGGTAATGAGACTAATCTCAATTAGCGGTAGTTGATGAATCAAGGTGGAAAGCGTCATTGCGACCTATCCGTTTCTGATTTGATATGTTGTAAATACGACTGTAGATAACCAGCGTCCCAAAGAATTGACTTCATTCGTTTGCGATTCCAGGTATAGACCAATAAGGCTTGACCTTGTTGGTTCAGGCTCATATAGGGATAAGAAAACTCTTCTTTTGGATTCGTTGTTGAGGCGGTCTCATCCTCAAGCACCGCAATTGTCTTCCAGGGTGAATAATTACTCTTTGCCGACTGACTACTATCTGCTTTGGCTGGATTAGGCCACGCTGCTGCAAGTACGAGGCGATGACGCCCGTGTTCTAAATCATTAAAGACCATCAAACGGGTTCGATCCGATAACTCCACTCCAGTGATGGCTGCATTGGGATTGGGTAGCCTTAAATCGGGAGCTAACTCCCAACGCTCACCAGCACTTGCGGTATGGCTTACAGGAATTTGCTTAGGACCCGTGCGACGGGCTTGACGAAAATACGCACTTGCATGCTTAGCATCATCGATAAAGACGATGGGTTGCAAGGTACCACGGCCCGAGGACATCCGTCGTTTATCCAGTATTTGACCAGTCGGATCGAGTCGTATGAGCTCACCATATTTACCAATCCACTCGTGATAGACCGGCATTCCCATCGTGCCGTCTGCAAACAAAAACCCAGAACCCTTCACTAGGGTGCTGAGATTGAGTAAAGGCGTGGTGATTAGGCGCTTTGGTCCAGACCAAGTGACTCCATCATCATCGGAGTGCATCACACTGATTGAGCTACCTGCCCAACCACCAATCGAGACTGCCACCACATAAAGTTGTAATTGCCCATTGATATTGCGCATCGGTACAGGGTTACCAAGCTTGGCAATGTAGCGTCCAAGACCTGCTTGCGCACCCTCTCGATCCAAAACCACACTCGCGGGTCCCCATTGCTTAATCACTGAATCCCAGGTTGCACTCAAAATGACTACATCGGCCGCACCTTCTCGTGAACCGGCAAACCAAAAAGCCCGCCAGTTTCCATCCTTTAGGGGAATAACACTCGCCGCGTGCACCGACGGTCTTGTGGTGTCAGGCAACCACTCCGTTAATCCTTGCAATGTCGGTGGATTAACGATGGGCTTCGTTTTAGAAGAAGTAGGAGTACTTGAGGGGGTTAGTTCGGTAGTGGATTGCTCAACCGGAACCTGAAAATCAGCCCAGGCCGGATGATCATGCAACTGAAAATACGCCATTGCGATTGCCACGATTAGGAATACAAATGCCAGTACCCGCATCATCGGCATGCGTCTTTCTCGGGGGTTGCGTCCTTACCGATATTAAATGGGGAAAATACGATGTACTCTTTCACGAAGAGATTGTCGCTTACTTGGCCCAGTAGCATCGCCTTAATCTCGTCAGATGAATGCCGAGCACGCATCTCTAGGCGCTCACCGATCACCTCACAATCGGGGCATGGAGTAAATTTCGTATTGACGGGAGCCTGAACTGCGAATAAGGAGTATTGATTCGCTAACTGCGTAAGATTTTTTGCTTCACTCGCTGGGTAACCTTTGATATTCGCGCCCGGGATCAAAAACCGATACTCCTCATCCTTGGCCCGAAAGTCACAAGGGAACCACACCGTCTTACCTTGAAGTGCGGCAATGGTTTTCGCATCAAAGCGCCCTGCAGCTCCATCGAGCGGCATGATGCTGCTACTTAAAGATAGAACAGTGAGAAAACAAGCAAGCAGCGTTGCTGTTTTAGTAAAGCGAGCCTGAAATAGACCAATCAAAACGATGGCAATTGCGCCGATGAGTAAAAACCAATGCCATATTGGATACGACCAAAGATTGATATTCCAAGAGAGCCATGCCAAGGCTATTAAAACAATACCCTGCAATACCAAGCCAAGCCAAAAGGTCCAGCGACTAAGTTGCTGCCAATGCATGGCCAATAAGATGGCAATCGCTGGCATGATGGGTAATAAATATCGACCCGAACGCTGGCTAGGTAGGGAAAAGATGATAAAAAATACCGCAATCCAAATCCACAGTAATTTCTCTTCCGTGCTGATCGATTTGCGATCACGAATCGCCAGATAAAAGAGGTTAAATACTACGAATGCTAAAAATCCGGCATTTGCTACCCCAGTCACTAAAAGCATGCCCACACTATCTCCACCCCAGACAAAGTCTTTCAGATAGCTCGTATTCCTGGCAGCAAACTTACCCGCATTCTCACCAATCACGAATTCATTCCAGATCGCCATGGGATCGGGATCGAAGACAAACCACAGAGCGAATAAACCTAATGCAATCAGGCCGATCGAGATCACTTTGAGGAAGTCGCGCTTGATGCATTCCATCACCCGACAATCGCGCCATTGCCAATACCAAAGAGTTAATACTAGGCAGGCAGGAACGATGTAGGCTACCGACTTGTACAGCAATGCAAAGCCAAAAGCGCTACCCGTGATCAGAGGAAATATCAATTTAGACTCGATGAGCCGTTTACCAACAATCAGCAACAGAAAAAATGGGAGCGAAAGCCAAAAGATCTCTGGGGGTTCGGCTAGATACGGGCGTCCATAGCGATAGGTATTAAAGAAGGCAAGCCAAACAATCCCAGCCAATACTCCAGCCGAAAGATTTTTACTGATTGCCACTGCACTCAACACAATCAGAAGAGTAGTAAGCGCGGTGTACACCAAACTTGGCCAGCGTAGATTAAAGAGTGACCATCCCGCACCATGATTGGTTGAGAGCATGCCCTGCCAAAACAACAATGGTGGTTTGGTATTTTTGATACCAACCATTTCTGACTGCAAAGGTAACCATGCATCCACGGCATTAGTCATACGGACAATATGGGTATATGGGTATTCATCGCCATTCTTCGGAGCAAAGCGACTATCGACGCCATAAAAATAGGTAACGCATGCCAAAAGGAGCCCAAACAGAATCGAAGGAATGGAGATAGGCGCTTGCATAATCAATAGTTTATTAGCCTAGCGTTTCAGGCTCTTTATTTACTGGAAATATTTCTATAAAACCTAGGGAAAACCTTAATCCTAAGGAATCATTCGGGTTATATGATTATGAATATTAAATATTGAAACCATGGATCATTTCTGTCGATATTGCCCATCAATCAATTAATATCACGAATGCTTTTGTTGTTTGAATGAAAACCAATGGAGATTATCAAAATGCACTTTACATCTGTCCATCAGCTCAAAGTCATGGGGCTTAGTATCGGCACCGTAGGTCTACTATCCTTTAGTGGCCTTGCGGTTGCGCAAACCAGTCCTGCCAATAGCAATCAAATGTCCTTGGCAGCTACTTGTGCGAATTGCCATGGCACGAATGGTGTTGGTGTTCCAAATGCAGGTATGCCTCAAATTAATCATTTATCGCCCGATGCCATGTTGACACAACTCAAAGCGTTTAAGAGCGGTGCGCGCACTGGAACCATCATGCATCAATTAGCCAAAGGCTATTCCGATGAGCAGCTCCAAACCATTGCCAATGTGCTTGGCAAAAAATAATTGAGGATAAAAAAATGGATCGTCGTCACTTTTTAGGTGTTAGTTCCGTAGCATCATTAGGTGTATTGGCTGGTTGTGCCAGCCCTCCCGTCAATATTAGTAAAGCTAATGTAGTCGTCGTCGGGGGTGGGTACGGTGGTGCTACCGCCGCGAAGTATGTGCGGATGTTTTCGAACAACACTGCTCAAGTAACTCTAATTGAACCGAATACAGAATTTATCTCCTGCCCAATGTCCAATTTAGTGGTCGGTGGTCACACCACGATCGCTAATATCTCGACTCCCTATGACAACTTGACCAAGCGCCATGGCATTAAGGTTGTCAAAGACATGGTGGCTTCCATTGACGCGAAGCAAAAGACCATTCGTTTAGCCTCGGGTGGCTCAATGAAATACGACAAGCTAATCCTGTCGCCTGGCACTGGTCTCATGACAGAAACCATCAAAGGTTTGGACAAAGCAAATCAAGAGGGTGTGACGGTCCAAGCATGGAAAGCTGGCCCTGAAACTGTTTTACTTCGCAAGCAACTCGAGTCCATAAAAGATGGCGGAGTTTATGCAATTTCGATTCCGATAGCACCGTATCGCTGCCCTCCCGGACCATATGAGCGAGCCTGCCAAGTCGCCGGTTACTTTAAGCAATTTAAGCCCAAGTCGAAGGTATTAATCCTTGATGCCAATGACGATGTGGTTTCGAAAGGCGGTCTCTTCAAAAAGGCTTGGGCCTCCATGTATGCCGGCATGATTGAATACCGTCCGAAGCACAATGTGGTTGAGGTTGATAGCAAAACCAAGACGCTCAAATTTGATGTACAAAATGATGTCAAAGCTGACGTATTGAATGTTTTGCCCCTCATGCGCGCTGGAGACATCGCAGTACGCACCGGTATTGCTAATTCGAATGCCCGGTGGGTGAATGTCAACTACATCAATTTTGAATCGACTGCCGCCAAAGACATCCACGTTCTTGGTGATTCGATTCAGATTGCACCACTAATGCCAAAATCAGGCCATATGGCCAACTCGCATGCCAAAGTTGCGGCAGCAGCGATCGTTGCTGAACTTGGTGGTTTTGAAGTCAATCAAAATCCAGTTCTCACCAATACCTGCTACAGCTTTGTAAGTGCGGATGAGGTGGTTCATGTTGCCAGCGTCCATCAGTACGATGCCAAAGATAAGACCTTCAAGACCGTTCCAGGCTCAGGTGGCCTGTCCGCCGAAGCCAGCAAGTTGGAAGGGGTTTACGCTTGGGGTTGGGCTCGTAACATTTGGGCAGACAGCCTGGGTTAATCAACCACCTGCCTTGAGAAAAGCCAAGCGCTCTGCTTGGCTTTTTTATTAGCCCCGACCAAATGGACCGTTTAATTGAATCGTGGTCCAATTAAGCAGCATGGCCACCGATACCCAAGCGAGGTATGGCAGCATCAAGAGGCTTGAGATGGGTGAATACGAACGCGAAGCGAGTACAATCGCCAATACAGAAAGCCATAATCCAACCGCCTCAATCAGCGCCCAATCGGGTCGCTGCATCCGAAAATACAAAACGCTCCAGATGAAATTGAATAAGCCATTCACGATGAAGAGAATGACCAACATCCGGATGGTTTCTTGATTGGGCGCGCGATGATACCCCATTACAAAGGCGGCACCCGCAAGAATAAAGATGACGGTCCACATTGGCCCAAACACCAAATCTGGTGGTTTCCAGGCGGGCTGCTGCAAACTTTTGTACCACTCACCAATATCGGTAGCCCATGCTCCAGCTAATGCGAGTACTAATCCCCAAACAACAGCAAAAATGATCGGCTTATAGTGTGTAAGCCACTCCGCACTCATACCTTCGCCATACCCAAAAGGTGGGCCATGTCTTTAAAGAAGATTTTGATATGGGCCATGGGGTCTTTGCGAACTAATTTCTTATGCATGTACGACTCAAAGGTAAGACGTTGAACATCTTTATCTTCACACATTTTGACAAAACGCTCACGACGCTTATCATTGCCGTACCAAAAGCGTTGCATGATCCCCAGAACCAGAAATACTGTACCGTGCTCCTTCATGAAACGCTTACGTGCTTGGGCTAAGGCCTTGATATTTCCGGTTACTAATAACTCATGCACTGATTCTGCGGCTAGGCGACCGCCCACCATGGCGTAATAAATTCCCTCGCCCGAAGCGGGAGCAACGACCCCGGCAGCATCCCCAGCCAAAATCACATCCCGATTGTTATCCCATTTTTTAAGTGGCTTCATTGGTAATGGTGCGCCTTCGTGGCGTAGTAACTCGGTATTTTCTAAATTGGTCAATTTCTTGAGTTGGCCCACAGCTCCGCGTAATGAGAACCCTTTATCTGCACTCCCGGTGCCAATACTCATGGTATTGCCATGGGGAAAGATCCAACCGTAGAAGTCGGGCGAAAGTGTGCCTTGATAAAACACATCACAACGCGAGCCATCATAACCTTGTGGCGGTGCCTCGGGAACCCGAACAATCTCGTGATAAGCAAATACGTAATCAACGTCTTTGGCCCCTGGGATTGCCTGGCGACCCACACCCGATTTAGCGCCATCAGCACCAATGATTGCCTTGGCTCGGACCGAACCGGTCTTCTCTGGCTCCGATCGATTGGCTGAGTGAACTCGGTAGTGAACAATAGCAGTACCATCGGTATCGCGTGTGATCTTCTCAAAAATACCAGTGCGACGTGTGGCGCCATCATTGGCTGCACGAACACGAAGCCATTCATCAAACTGATCACGATCGACCATTCCCACAAAACCACCATCAATTGGGATGTCGACTTGATTATTTTTAGGCGAGATCATACGGGCTGAACGGGCTTTAGCGACCAATAGCTCGTCGGGGATCCCAAAGTCTTTAATCAGACGGGGTGGAATTGCACCGCCGCAGGGCTTAATACGGCCCGCGCGATCGAGCAATAAAACGGTATGTCCCATTTTGGCAAGATCACCAGCTGCGGTTGCCCCTGCAGGCCCGCCGCCAACGACTACTGCATCAAAGGTTTCTAGGGTACTCATGATGATCCTCCATGGGAAATAAACGGACGAGGGATTGATGACTCAACCGGTTGAGTTTTGGTAATGCGTTCATTGGGTCGGA
>VGIH01000035.1 GCA_016867965.1 Betaproteobacteria bacterium
TTCAATGGCACCAATCTCATTAACACCGCATAGGGATCCAGATTCATTAACGACGCGAACCTCAACACCTGGGAGAGGAACTCCAACAGATCCGCCAACTCTCGACCCCTGATAGGGATTAGAAACCAACATCACGGTCTCGCTCATACCATAACGCTCAAGAATGGTATGCCCAGATACCTTCTGAAAAGTATTAAAGGTCTCGGTTAACAATGGCGCTGAACCCGATACAAAAAGACGCATGTTTTTACAAACACTCTGGTTAAAGTTTGGATCAAGCAATAAGCGAACGTAGAATGTGGGTACGCCCATCATGATGGTTGAACGTGGCAAATGCTTAATTAATTGCGCTGTATATAAACGAGGCAACCAAATCATTTTGCTGCCATTTAATAATGCCCCATGAGCCGCAACAAACAAACCGTGAACATGGAAAATGGGCAGTGCATGCAAAAGGATGTCGCCTTTTTTCCAACCCCAAAACTCTTTTAATACCTGAGCATTGCTACCAAGATTGCCATGCGTCAGCATGGCTCCTTTACTGCGCCCGGTGGTACCCGAGGTATACAAAATGGCTGCTAGATCATCGTTAGCCTTTTTAACGGTCTTAAACTGATCAGAACATTGTGCAGCACGATCCAAGAGCGATCCGGTGCGGTTCTCATCCAATGTAAATACATTTTGGGTGCCACTTTTGAATGCAATCTTCGAAATCCAAGAAAAGTTCTTGGAACTACAAACGACAACAGCTGGCTCTGCATTCTCAAGAAAATACTGAATCTCGGATTCTTGATAAGCCGTGTTCAGGGGCAAATAAACATACCCAGCACGCAAGGTAGCTAGGTATAAAAAAAGTGCTTCTGGGGATTTTTCAACTTGGACGGCAACTCGGGAGCCTTGGGGTAAGTTCAAGCTCTTGAGAAGATTTGCCATCATGGCCGTGGCGCGATCTAAATCACGCCACGAGTAATACAGTCCTTCTTGGGTTTCGAGTGCACAGTCCTCGCGATTTTTAGGAAAGCCAGACTCTAGTAATGCGTATAAATTCACTCAAAACCCTTAACCACAAATACAAAATTAATCGAGCTTAGCGCCTGATTTCTTAACGACTTCGGCCCAACGCGTTACGTCTGAAGCAACTTGTTTACCAAACGCCTCTCCGTATAGATTGGGATTATCCGCACCGTTTTGAGCCCAAATCGCTTTCAACTTGGGTGAATTTAGTGCCTTTTGAACTTCAGCAGTCATCTTGTCAACGATTGGTTTTGGTGTTCCAGCAGGAGCAAACATACCGTACCAAGTTGATACACGATAGTCAGGCAAACCAGCTTCTACAAACGTTGGCACGTTTGGAATCGCTGGATTACGTTTCTCAGAAGCAACAGCAATTGCAAACAACTTGCCAGCATTAATTTGCGGAGCGGATGTTCCCAAGCCATCAAATTCCAAATCAACCTGACCGGCTAAAAGATCGCTCATGGCTGGACCTGCGCCACGATAAGGAATATGAACAATAAAGGTACCTGTCTGAATCTTAAATAACTCACCAGCTAAGTGATGCACGGTACCACTGCCTGCGCTAGCAAAGTTATATTTACCAGGGTTCTTCTTCATGAGTGCAATGAAGTCTTTTAAGTTACGAGCACTCACACGATTAGGGTTAACTACCAATACCTGTGGAACGCTGGCTAGAAGAGCGACAGGAATGAAACTCTTTTGGATGTCATAGTCCAAGTTTTTGTACATGGAAGGAGCAATCGTGTGATGCGATGCGCCAATGAACCAGGTATAGCCATCTGGTGCCGCTTTGGCTGCCACCGATGCACCTACCGTACCGCCTGCACCACCACGGTTATCGATAATGAACTGCTTACCCAATTGCTCGGTTAACTGAGCAGCCAATGGACGGGCAAATGCGTCCGTTCCACCACCGGCTGGGAATGGGTTCAAAAATGTGACGGTTTTTACTGGCCACTCTTGCGCATGAGCGGTACTCGATAAGCCCAGCGCAGCGAATAAGCTTAACAATAAGCCCGCTATTTTTTTCTTCTGAATTGATACCATTATTTGTCTCCTCTTCAATTCTTATAAAGGGTAAATCGATTTCGAACATCATTCTAAATCGAACTTCAAAAACTAGGGCAAAACCCCTAAAAGTGGATTGGGGGGGTCTTATATAGGACTTATCTAGACTTAGGTATTAATCAGCTTGCCAACGGAACGGGAATAAATAATCTCCCCATTAACAAAGCGCTCATGATTTTCTTCAACGCTCGACAGATCATAAAGATAATTAACCATTAACCCAGCAGATTGCCGCAGGCCATTCTTGGACAAATCCCCCGCCCAGTTAATTTGATGTAGTTTGGCGCCGTTTCCCAAGTGGAATTTAGCGACCGGATTCCCATCCCGACTTGGGGTCACGGTTGTTAGATAAATCGCGGTTAATGCCATGAATGCCGCTTTCTCGCGCTCACTGCATTGATCTGGATGCCATACTTTACCTAGCTTATCCATCCAATTGCTGCCATTTAATTTTAGGAGCTCCAGGGCATCATCGCGCGCCTTACGAACTGCTGGCTTAATTTTGTCGGAGCTTGGTAGATCGCCCAAATGCGCCCCAGCGGTGATCCACTCCATGAGGCCTGGAATCGGCGATAAAGTCACAAAGGTTTTTAATCCTGGGAACTCGGCGTGCAGTTGCTCGGCAACGCGCTTAATTAAGAAGTTGCCCATCGAAACACCCCGTAATCCAGATTCGCAGTTACTAATGGAGTAAAAAGCGGCCACCTTGAATTGGTTAGATTGCTCTACGGGGGTGGATTTCTTATCCACCAAGGGCATGATGGCAACCGGTATCTCAGGAAGTAGAGCAACTTCCACAAAGATCAAAGGCTCATCGGGGAGTTGCGGATGGAAAAAGGCAAAACAACGCCGATCGGGTTGTAAACGCCGGCGTAGATCATCCCAGCCATCAATGGCATGGACGGCCTCATGAGCAATGATCTTCTCCAAAATCTCGGCAGGCGATTTCCAGTCAACACGGTGCATCTTCAAAAAGCCGGGATTAAACCAAGATGACAGGAGATGCCGCATGTCATAGTCCAAACCCATGAACTCTGGTTTTTTATTCAGTAAAGTCAAAAGGTCGCGACGCATCTCGACTACCGCGGCCGTGCCGCCCGGAGCGCGGTTGAGTCGCCTTAACAGCTCTTGCCGTGGGGATTCTGAAATCTTCTGTAAGCGAATGTAGTTTCTTGCATTTGGATCTGCTGCAAAACTTTGAGCGGCTTTCATCAATTGCTCTGCATCAATATTAAATTGCTCAGCAAGCATGGCAAAGAACTTTGGTCGTTGCTCGGCATTCAGCTTGCGATAGTTTGAAATCACATCGAGGGCCATGCTGACAGCGTTTGACTCACCTCGCCCGGAGACCAATCGGCGAA
The DNA here is from genome assembly GCA_016867965.1 of Betaproteobacteria bacterium. Lineage (GTDB taxonomy): Bacteria > Pseudomonadota > Gammaproteobacteria > Burkholderiales > Burkholderiaceae > Polynucleobacter. The sequence continues at coordinate 3,447 of VGIH01000035.1, forward strand.
CTGCGCTGGTCGCTCGGGATAAAAAACGAGTTTGGGCAATTTTTTCTAGCATGCTGACAGCATAACCAGATTTTTTAACAAAGGTTTAAATCAATTGGCCAAAAATGGTTTATTAGCGCGGCTTTCGCTGTAGTAAGTAAATTCCCAAAACAATCATGGGTATCGATAGCCACTGCCCCATAGATAAACCCAAGCCTAATAAGCCCAAGTACGCATCGGGCTCCCTAGCAAACTCCACCAGAAAACGAAGCAGTCCATATCCCAGTAAAAAGAGGCCCGATACCTGCCCTACTCGTCTTGGCTGGCTCGCATACAGCCATAAAATCAAAGCCAATAAAAGGCCTTCGCCTGCAAACTGATACAACTGCGACGGATGGCGAGTAACTTGATCGACCATCGGAAAGACCATTGCCCAAGGCCAATCGCTAGGCCGACCCCACAGCTCTCCATTAATGAAATTTCCGAGGCGACCAAATGCAAGTCCCAGCGGTACGAGTGGCGCTACAAAATCCGTTATCACGAAATAGGAGATCTGACGACGCTTTGCAAACCACGCTAAGGCAATTAAGACCCCTAATAAACCGCCATGAAAGGACATGCCCCCTTCCCATAACTTAAAAATAGCGATTGGATTTTGCAGATAAAAACTTGGCATGTAAAAAAGCACGTACCCCAAGCGGCCCCCAACAATTACACCCAGTACACCCCAAAATAAAATGTCCTCGACATCTTTAAAAGTCCAACGCATCGATTGGTAGGGTTCTTGGCGAACTCGCAGTCGCCCAAGAAACAAAAATTGAGCAAAGGCAAACAAATACATTAGTCCGTACCAATGAATCGCCAATGGGCCTAGTTGGAGAGCTACTGGATCGATTTGGGGGTGTATCAACATTAAGTTGCTGCCTTGCTTTGATCAAAATAATGAAGCTTATGGCCCAAGGCGCGGTAACCTTTAAAACGCTCACGCCCTGCTTTTAGTTCATTCTCTTGGGTCGTAACTACTTCTATCCAGCGAGGAAACCGCTCAAGCAAGGCATCAAGACCAAGTGGTGCCTCCGCGTGCAAGTAAAGTAAGACATCTTGATGCGCCAATGCCTGATTATCTAACTCGGATAAGTGATGAACCAACAAAATCGGAGTCTCGTGGGCGCCCTCTTGATGCAACCAGGCGTGAGGTAAAAAATCGGTTTTACTAAAGGTCCACAATAAATCGTCAAGCCCTTTTAGGTCTTGCTCACCACCCGTAATAACGATGGTACGCGGCAATCCCTGAGGATGGGTACTCGCTAAAATTTTACGACTTAGGCGACAGCAATAGAGTAGTTTGTCCGAAACATGACTATGGAAATCAATTCTGGCCATTCGCTGAGCACTAAGCGCTTATTGATCGAGTAAGAAATTGAGGAGAAGTGGAACTGGTCTACCCGTTGCCCCTTTAGCAGCCCCACTCTTCCAAGCAGTTCCAGCAATATCCAAATGAGCCCACCGGAATTTTTCAGCAAAGCGCGATAGGAAACAAGCAGCGGTTACGCTCCCTGCGGGACGCCCCCCAATATTGGCGAGGTCCGCAAAGTTTGACTTCAATTGCTCATGGTAAGCCGCATCGAGAGGCAAGCGCCATACCGTATCTAAAGATTGATGACCGGCCTTACTCAAGGCTTTCACTAAGACCTCATCATCCGAGAACAAACCACTATGGACATGGCCTAGGGCAATAATGCAAGCGCCCGTCAGAGTGGCTACATCGATGACGGCCTTGGGCTTAAAGCGCTCGACATAGGTGAGCGCGTCACACAAAATCAGACGACCCTCAGCATCGGTATTTAAAACCTCAATGGTCTGCCCAGACATGCTCTTCACAATGTCGCCTGGACGCGTTGCGCGACCTGAAGGCATGTTCTCACAGGTTGGCACCACACCAATCACATTCTTTTTTAATCCCATCAACGATACGGCATACATGGTGCCAAATACCGATGCTGCGCCACACATGTCGTACTTCATTTCATCCATCGCTTCACCAGGCTTCAATGAGATGCCGCCGGTATCAAAGGTAATGCCCTTACCAACCAAAACGATCGGATCCTCATTCGCCTTCCCACCCTCATGGCGTATGATGATGAATTGTGGGGGGGTGTCTGAACCCTTAGCAACTGCTAAGAATGAACCCATGCCTAGCGCTTCAATTTGCTGCTGATTGAAAACCTGTACCTTTAACTTGGTTTTCTTGGGAAGGTTCAGTGCGGTTTGTGCCAAAAACGTTGGAGTGCAAACATTGGGTGGCAAATTACCAAGATCTTTGGTCAAATTCATTCCCTCTACTAAAGCCGAGCCCTCTTGAGCCGCTGTTTTCACGAGCGCAGCTTGCTTGGCATTGGTGAGCAAGGTGAAGTGCTCGAGGGTGTCTGCTTTCTCTTGCGGCTTGGTCTTAAATTGTTCTTGTCGAGCCCCAAATCGATAAACCTGATCACCCACAATTTGGGCCAGCAAACGAATACGCTCAGCAATCGCATTAGGACTTTGATTGGCTTTTTGCTTGCCGGTAAAGCTAGATGTATGCCAAAGCACTGACTGGATAGAGCCACCACTCAATACCTTAAGAGCCGAGCGCACAATCTTAGCAAAATCACCATAAGACTCGTTATCACCAAGGCCTACCAATAAAACCCGTTTGAGCTTTTCGTTATTTAAGGCCCACGCCCGAGTGGAGCGTAATAAGGTGCATGCTCCTGCTTTACCATCGAGGTCTCCCACTGAGCGGGCCTCTGAAATGGCGCCACCGAGAAGATCATCAAGCGCCTCTAGCTGGGAGAGTTCGTTGGCTCGGTACGCCACCACCAAACAATCGCCACTTAAGCCACAAACCGCAGCGGCGCCCTTAGGGCTTTTAAAATCGATATCGGCAAGAACTTTCGTGCTAAATTGAATCGTCATCGTCTTTCACCATTAAGGGTTTTTTTACATTATCCACCGACCGAATTAAAGTCGCAGAATTAGACCCCGTAACCATGATCTTTGAACAAGCCCTCCGCCGCGAACTCAGCATGACCACAGGTGCTGTGTTTTTGGTCTTGGTCACCATCATGATTACCACGCTCGTGATTCGAATTTTAGGATTTGCAGCGAGTGGTTCAGTAAATCCCGAAGACGCCTTAGTGTTAATTGCTCTAGCCACCCTCGGTTATTTTGCGGTTCTATTAACCGTCTCACTATTTATTGCGATTTTAATTGTTTTGGTTCGCTGGTACAAAGACTCAGAAATGATCGTGTGGTTTGCTAGCGGACTGAGTATTACGAATTTAATTGGCCCAATCCTGCGATTTGCAATTCCGCTCATCATCATCATTGCCTTATTGGCTGCTTTGGTTTGGCCATGGGCAAATCGCGAATCGAGTGTGATTAGTCAACGCTTTCAACAACGCGACGATGTATCCATGGTTGCAGCAGGTCAATTTAAAGAATCCGCTAAGGCAGAGCGAGTCTTTTTCATTGAAGAGATTGATGTCGATAAAGGGGAAGTCAAGAATATCTTTGTCGCTGATACGCGCAATCAAAAGTTAAGTGTTTCAGTCGCTGCCACTGGCTATATCGAAAATGCACCCAACGGTGACAAAAGCGTGGTTCTCTTAAAAGGCCGTCGTTATGAGGGCCAGCCGACCCAAGCCAATTTCAGAATCTTAGAGTTTGACGAATACGAGACCAAGATCTTAAGCAAAGAGGTCAGTAAGCCGCCGCCACGCGACCGAGAAAAAAATGTGATTGAGCTGATGCAAGAAACCGATCCTAATATCCTGCGCGCTAACTTTGGTGAACTGCTTTGGCGCATCGGTTTACCCATCATGGCCCTTGGTTTGGTCTTAATTGCCATTCCCTTAGCCTATGTCAATCCTCGCTTAGGTAACTATACGGCAATGTTTTATGCCGTCCTCATTTATCTGATGTACAGCAATCTATTAAATCTCAGTCAAAATTATGTTGCACAAGGGCGTGTCGATTTCTTTGTCGGCCTGTGGCCAATTCATCTGCTTGCATTCGGATTGGCCTTTGTTTTGATTCGTAATCGGATTAATCCATCCGTGAAGTGGTGGCAACGACAACTCCCGAGGGCATGGCAAAGTAAATGAGTTGGCTCTTTCCCAAGATTTACGAGCGTTACTTTGCTAAGCAAATATATGCTAGCTTTGGCTTCATTCTCTTTGCCCTGCTCGCGCTCTTCCTATTTTTTGACATTCTGAGTGAACTGGGATCGGTCAATTCAAAATACACACTGCCGCTGGCACTTTTGCATGTGCTCTTGAAGGCGCCTAGCCGTATGGTTGAAATTATTCCAATCGCTGGCTTAATTGGCAGTATTTATGTCTTTGCGATGATGGCCAGTCAATCAGAGTTCGCCATCTTTCGCGTGGCTGGATTAGATATCAAACAAAGCCTCTACACGCTTGCCAAAATTTCCTTACCAATCGTCGCATTGACCCTTGCGATCAGTGAGGGCTTAGGGCCATATAGTGAGCGGCTCTCGGAGCGGATTCGAATGGAAGCCTTGGGCTCGACCTTTAGCTCCCAGTTCCGATCGGGTGTTTGGCTCAAAGATCAATTACGCGATCAGGATGGAGCGGGTCCGATTAAAGCAGGGGTTCGGTATGTCAATCTTGGCTCGATTGATCAAGATGATCAAATTCGTCAAATTCGGATGTATGAATTTGATCCCAACTACCGCCTTCTCTCAATTCGTAGCGCTGCGTCCGGTCGCTTTAATAATGCGGGTATCTGGGAACTAAATGATGTTTCAGAAACCCGATTTGTCGAGAAACGCAGTGGTGATCCCTTAGATGCGGTCTATACCGCCCAAACTAAAACCATTCCAAAACTGAGCTTGGAATCCCAAGTTACTCCACAAATCCTTAATGTTCTTCTAATCAGCCCCGAGAAGATGTCCATCATCAGTTTGGGCCAATTTATTTTGCACCTTCAAGAAAACAAGCAAGATGCACAACGCCATGCGATCGCCTTTTGGAAAAAAGTGGTTTACCCCTTCATCATCTTTGTGATGCTCGCACTCGCCCTGCCCTTTGCGTTCATGAAAGTGCGGGCTGGAAGCGTTGGCATCAAGGTCTTTGGTGGCATCATGCTGGGTATGAGTTTTCAACTATTCAATACCTTGTTCTCAAGTGTTGGCTTACTTGGTGCACTGCCCGCCCTATTTACGGCAATCTTTCCACCATTGATTTATTTACTGTTAGCAATTGCCGCTCTTAAGTGGGTAGCCCGTGCGTAAGGATATTTTCGGATGAACCTGCATCAACTGCGTTTTGTTCGCGAGGTGGTCCGTCAGAACTTTAATCTGACTGCAGCTGCGAAGGCGCTCTTTACTTCCCAGCCGGGCGTCTCCAAAGCAATTATTGAACTTGAAGATGAGTTAGGTGTTGAAATCTTTCGACGCCATGGCAAACGAATTCGCTCATTAACCGAACCCGGTAAGCGTATCTTAGTCTCGATTGAACGCTTATTAGAGGAAGCGGAGACCTTAAAACGGGTTGGCAATGATTACGCCAATCAAGACCAAGGTAGCTTTGTGATTGCCACGACCCATACCCAGGCCCGTTATGCTTTGCCTAAGGTCTTGAGCGAATTTACAAAGCGGTTTCCAAAAGTGCGCGTAATCCTGTTGCAGGGTAACCCAAGTCAAATTGCCCAAATGCTGCTCGAGGATCGTACGGATCTGGCAATTGCTACAGAAGGACTTGCCAATACACCCGGGGTCTTAGCCTTACCGAGTCACCAATGGCAGCATGCAGTCGTTGTGCCATCTGGTCATCCCTTACTCAATCATGAGTCGATTACTCTGGAACTCTTAACTAAGTATCCACTCATCACCTATGCAAAAGCATTCTCTGGGCGCAGCAAAATCGATGCGGCATTTGCGCAACGTAATCTCACCCCGGACATCATTTTGGAAGCAATTGATGCGGATGTGATCAAAACCTATGTTGAGAATGGGATGGGCGTTGGGATTGTAGCAGGGGTTGCCTTAGATCCCGAACGCGATCGGCAACTGAAATCAATTTCGGTCGGACATATTTTTGGTACCAATGTCACGCACATCGGCATCAAACAAGGCGCTTACCTGCGCTCGTTTATCTTCACTTTTATTGAGCTTTTTTCACCCACGCTCACACGCAAAATTGTGGAACAAGCCATGTCGAGCGAGTCGAGTGATTACCAAATTTGATGGTGCCTCGGGTCGGACTCGAACCGACACGCCTTGCGGCACCGGATTTTGAGTCCGGCACGTCTACCAATTCCATCACCGAGGCAAGTTCGTTAACGTTGAATAGTTAACAATCATGATTGAAGCGATGATTTTAACCAATCTCATCGCCTTGTACCCAAAATGCCTAAATTAACCAATTAAGGGATGAGGATCGTTGTACCCGTCGTCTTGCGTCCCTCAAGATCGCGATGCGCCTGCACAGCATCTGCCAGAGGATATGTTTGCTTAATCTCAATCTTGATTTGACCCTGAGTCACTCGCTCAAATAAATCCTTAGCCATTGGCTCCAGTAATGCGCGGTTATGTACATAGGTCATTAAGGTAGGACGTGTTAACTTTAGCGACCCCTTGCTTGATAGGACCGCTAAATCGATCGGCGGAACTGATCCAGAGGCATTACCAAAGCTCACTGCCATGCCACGGGGCGCGATACAGTCCAAGGTCTTCATGAAGGTATCTTTGCCGACCGCATCGTAGGCAACCGCGACCCCTTTGCAATTGGTAATCTCTTTTACGCGCGTGACAAAATCTTCGGTACGGTATTCAATCACATGATCGCAGCCGTAGGATTTGGCTAGCGCCGCTTTCTCAGGGCTGCCTACCGTACCAATTACTGTGGCACCAATTGCCTTTAACCATTGCAAGGCAATTAAGCCAACGCCGCCAGCAATCGCATGAAAGAGGACCGTATCACCGCGCTGTACCTTATAGGTATCGTTTAGGAGATATTGCACTGTTAGTCCTTGCAACATCATGCCAGCTCCGGTCTCAAACGAGATCGCATCGGGTAACTTCACAATCGCCTCTGCGGGCATGATGCGAGCCTGTGCATACGCTCCTGTTGGTCTACCTGCATAGGCAACGCGATCGCCTGCTTTAAGGTGCGTTACGCCTGGACCCACTTTCTCAATCATGCCCGACGCTTCCATGCCAATACCGCCTGGCAATGGCTGGGGATAGTAGCCCGATCGAAAGTAAATATCAATGTAGTTCAAGCCACATGCTTTTTGCGCAATTAAAACCTCTCCGGGTCCTGGTTCACCTAATGAAACATCGACGTATTTCATGACCTCGGGCGGTCCAACTTCATCGATCCGAATCGCTTTTGTGTTCATGACTGACATATAGATTCTCCTGAATGTTCTTGTTCCAAATTCATCGAAATCGATGTTTGGGATGTCATTTTTTAAGCCAAGCCAGTATTTTGCCTAAAATTACGGTTCTAAGCCGAAATTCATTTATTCATCTAAAAAGGATTGCCACCATGGCGGGTCATTCAAAATGGGCCAATATTCAACACCGCAAGGGCCGCCAGGACGAAAAGCGTGGCAAAGTTTGGACCAAACTCATTAAAGAGATTACTGTTGCGGCCCGCTTAGGTGGAGGTGATCTGAGCGCCAATCCGCGTCTGCGCCTGGCAATTGACAAAGCCAAAGATGCCAATATGCCCAACGATAATGTGCAACGTGCTATTGCTCGTGGAACGGGTGCTGCCGATGGCGTCGACTACGAAGAGATTCGGTATGAAGGCTATGGCATTAATGGTGCTGCCGTGATTGTGGATTCGATGACCGATAATCGTACTCGCACGGTTGCCGAGGTCCGCCATGCCTTTTCAAAGCATGGTGGCAATATGGGTACAGAGGGCTCCGTAGCTTTCTTATTTAAACACTGCGGCCAACTTCTTTTTGCCCCAGGTACGAATGAAGAGCAATTACTCGAGTTAGCCCTTGAGGCTGGTGCGGAGGACGTGATTACGCATGATGATGGATCGCTGGAGGTGATGACCGAACCATTTGAGTTCAGCAATATTCGAAATGCCTTGGAATTGGCAGGTTTAAAACCCGAGTTAGCCGAGGTCACAATGCGCCCATCGACAGAGGTTGAACTCAGTGAAGAGCAAGCCGAGTCGATGCAAAAATTATTAGATGCACTCGAGAATTTAGATGATGTCCAGGCGGTCTATACCAATGCTAACCTTTAAGCCCGAACAAAAAAGTTCCTTATGAAAATTTTATTAATTGGCTCAGGCGGTCGCGAACATGCTCTGGCTTGGAAATTAGCGCGCTCACCGAAAGTGCAAAAAGTATTCGTGGCTCCTGGTAATGGTGGCACGGCTAATCAAAAAAATGCTGGTATTGAAAATTTACCAATCATTGATCTGGAAGAGCTTGCTGCATTTGCTAAACGTGAGCAAATTGGCCTGACCGTGGTTGGACCTGAGGCCCCCTTAGCCGCCGGAATTGTTGATGTCTTTCGCAATCAGGGCTTGCGGATTTTTGGTCCGACGCAATTGGCAGCGCAACTAGAATCGTCTAAAGATTTCTCAAAAGCATTCATGAAGCGTCATGGTATTCCAACAGCAGATTACCAAACCTTTACCAATGCAGAAGCTGCGCATGACTACATTGATCAAAAAGGTGCGCCGATTGTGATTAAAGCAGATGGTCTTGCTGCAGGTAAAGGGGTAGTTGTAGCAATGAGTCTGCCCGAAGCGCACATGGCGGTTGACATGATGCTCTCGGATAACAAATTGGGGCACGCTGGCGCACGGGTTGTGATTGAAGAATTTATTACAGGTGAGGAGGCAAGCTTTATTGTTTTGGTCGATGGCAAAAATGTCTTACCGCTTGCCAGTAGCCAAGACCATAAGCGTTTACTCGATGGTGACCAAGGCCCCAATACAGGCGGTATGGGTGCCTACTCGCCAGCCCCAGTGGTGACTCCCGAGGTGCATGCACGTGCTATACGTGAAGTGATCATGCCAACCGTGGAGGGTATGCGCGCAGACGGGATTCCGTATACCGGCTTTCTCTATGCCGGCCTGATGATTCAGCCTAATGGTCAGATTAAAACCTTGGAGTTCAATTGCCGCATGGGCGATCCTGAAACCCAGCCGATTATGGCGCGCCTTGAGAGCGATTTAGTGCCTGCGTTGGATAAAGCCATTGACGGCAAACTTGACGAAGTCGAACTAACTTGGGATCGGCGTATTGCTCTTGGGGTGGTATTAGCAGCTGCTAACTACCCAGAAAATCCCAAAACAGGTGATGCAATTACTGGAATACCTGTTGAAACGACTGATCAAATCACCTTTCATGCAGGTACCAAAATACAGGATGGTGAGCTCCTCACATCCGGTGGCCGAGTATTGTGCGTTGTTGGTCTAGCTGACACCGTAAAAGGTGCGCAACAAAAAGCGTATTCTGCCATTGAACAAATTCATTTTGATGGAATGCAGTACCGCAGCGATATTGGCTTTCGAGCCTTTAAGTAAATAGGTAAGAACAAGTTAAGGATATTGAATGGCAGCAACGATTGATACTCAGGCCGTCAAGGCTTATTTACTCGATTTACAAGACCGAATTACCAGCTCAACCGGCGCAGTCGATGGCAAATCATTTGCTACGGATAGCTGGGAAAAACCCAAAAATAGTAAATTGCAGGGCTCGGGGCGAACCTGCATTCTGGAAAATGGCAATGTCCTTGAAAAAGGTGGTGTCGGGTTCTCGCACGTAAGCGGAAATCAATTACCGCCAGCGGCCACCCAAAATCGTCCTGAGATTGCTGGGCGCACTTTTGAGGCAATGGGCGTTTCCTTAGTGTTTCATCCCCGCAATCCCAAGGCACCCACAACCCATATGAATGTGCGTTGCTTTATTGCCCAAGCTCCCAATCAAGATCCGGTTTGGTGGTTTGGCGGTGGCTTTGATCTAACCCCTTACTATGGGGTTGATGAAGACTGTAAGCATTTTCATCAAACCGCTAAAGACGCTCTCGATCCATTCGGTGCCGATTTGTATCCACGCTTTAAGAAATGGTGCGATGAGTATTTTTATCTTAAGCATCGCGATGAACCGCGTGGCATTGGAGGCATTTTCTTTGATGATTTCAATGAGTTGGGATTTGAAACAAGTTTTGCCATGATGCGTTCAGTCGGGGACGCATTCATCGAGGCGTATTTACCGATTCTCAAGCGCCGTTATCAAGAACCCTATACCCAAGCAGAACGCGATTTTCAGGAATACCGTCGCGGTCGTTATGTGGAATACAACTTAATCTTTGATCGTGGAACCATCTTTGGTCTGCAATCGGGCGGGCGCTCTGAATCCATCCTCATGTCGATGCCGCCCGTTGTCACCTGGAAATACAATTGGCAGCCCCAACCGGGGACTCCTGAGGCACGCCTCTATGATCGCTATCTGAAGCCACGCGATTGGCTAACTGAGGCTTAGGGCGAATCATTCTTGAATAAAACCATCGGCATCCTGGGGGGCACATTTGACCCGCCGCATTTGGGCCATATTCATCTTGCAGCGCATTTTGCTAAACGCCTAAAGCTCAACGAACTCATGTGGTTACCTAGCGGTGAGCCATGGCAAAAAGGTGCGCACATTACTCCAGCAGTTGATCGCTATGCCATGACGATCGCAGCAGCTGAGGTTCTAGAATTCGAGCTTCAACAACTTGGCTTAGGTACTCGAGTTACTGTAAACACCATGGAAATCGATCGAGCTGGACCCAGTTATACGATCGATAGCGCCAAAGCCCTGCGACAAAACTATGGCGATCAAACTTCACTCATTTGGCTTATGGGTGCTGATAGTTTTTTACAGCTCTACACCTGGAATGACTGGCGAGACTTAATGCATTACATCCACTTAGCGGTCGCGAGTCGGCCACCCTATCGGATTAAGGTGCAACTGCGTGACCATCCACCGTTACTAACTCACTATGAGGCTCATCAAAGCACCAATGCATTGCAATTAGGCAAGCAATCTTGCGGTCTTATTTATTTGGATGAGGAGCTATCGATTGATTTAGCATCGAGTAGCCTTCGACCATTACTTGCCCAGCATCCCAATGACGATGCCATTCAACAATGGCTACCAGAATCGGTCTGGGACATTATTCTAGAAAAAGGCCTCTACCAATCCAAGGTAAGATGAGTTCTTAAACCCATATGGATATCAAAAAACTACAGCGCACCATCATTGACGCCCTCGAAGATGTCAAAGCACAAGACATTCGTGTCTACGACAGCAGTAAGCTCAGCGAACTTTTTGATCGAGTCATTATTGTAACGGGTAACAGTAATCGGCAAACTCGCTCACTCGCTCTATCGGTGAAGGAAAAGGTTCTTGAAAAGGGCGGCGAAGTAATTTCGATCGAGGGCTTGGAGACGGGTGAATGGGTTCTGGTGGATTGCGGTGATATTGTGGTTCATATCTTGCAACCCATGCTCAGAGCCTACTACCAACTGGAAGGGCTTTGGGGAGATAAACCGGTTCGGGTCAAATTATCTGGCACTAAGAAGCTAGTCAAAGCCAGTGAAGACGCTGGCGACGAATAAACATGCGTCTTTGGATTATTGCGGTTGGTCACAAAATGCCAGACTGGGTGTCTAAAGCATGCCAGGAATACCAAAAACGCATGCCCAGCGACTGCACGATTGAGATTAAGGAGCTAAAGCCTGATATCAGCCCTGCCAAAGAAGCGGGTAAGATCGTCGCCGCGATTCCGAAGGGTGCGGTCGTTATTGCCTTGGATGAGCATGGCGTCGATCTACGAACCCAAGCGATTGCCGATCACCTCACGAATTGGCGCACGAACGGTCAAGATGTTGCTTTCTTGATTGGGGGCGCAAATGGGCTTGACCCAAGCCTTAAAGCGAATGGAAACCACATCTGGAAACTATCAAGCCTGACACTGCCCCACGCATTTGCTCGCCTTGTGCTGATCGAACAACTCTATCGTGCCTGGACGATCCTCCAAGGTCACCCCTATCATCGCGAGTAAATTGGTAATCATTTTGTATGAAGTACGACTTTATCTACCTCGCCTCCCAAAGCCCGCGCCGTCAAGAGCTACTCTCGCAAATTGGAGTTCGCTTTCAGTTACTGCTTCCAACCCCCGAAGAAGATGCTGAGTCTTTGGAGTTAGTCCTTAAAAACGAGCGCGCCGCCGACTACACACAACGGGTCACCATTGCTAAAAGCATCGCGGCCATCAAGCGCTGGCAGCAACAACGTCAACTCAATCGCGATTTTCCATGGGCCCCAATCGTTTGTGCAGACA
>VGIH01000036.1 GCA_016867965.1 Betaproteobacteria bacterium
CCCTCAGCTTCAAGGGGATTTGCTAAACCCAAGCCACAAACCACCATATCGGGGCGGTAACTGCGGCAGCGATCCAATTGCTTCTCCACATCCTGCCCTTCGGATAAGCTCACTTCGGTTGGTAGTAAGGCCAGTTCCTCTGCTAGATGTTGTCGATGGATATAAGGCATCCCGATTTCAGTCAACTGCATCCCCAGTTCGCGGTGCAAGAATCGAGCTAGCGGAATTTCTAATTGCGAGTCTGGAAAGAAAAAGATTGAACGTCCGTTGAGCACTTCGCGTTGGCGCTCGAGCGCCAGGTTTGCACGCTGACGCTTCGGTGCAATGACTGTCTCAACACGATTTGGATCAATTCCAAATACTTTAGCTGCGGCAGCAAACCACGCCTCTGTCCCTTTAACACCGAGTGGGAATGGCGCTGGAATTCGTTTGGCGCCCATATCATCAAGAACACGAGCGGTATCCGTTAAAAAGGGTTGCACCAGCAAGTACCGGGTATTCGGGCCAAGGCGCGGAATATCACCCGATCGTCTTGGTGGAAAGAATGCATACGACTCAATCCCCAGCTCATTAAAGATTCGGGAGAACTGATCCTCAACAATATCGGCCAAGCAACCAACGATTAAGAGGTCTACTTCCCTTTCTGTCGGATGCAGCTTTGCATGTTGCGGAATCTCTTTGGCAAGCGCCGCAAGGCAAGCATCCTCACCTTGAGTGAAGGTAGTTTCAATCCCACTACCCGAGTAGTTAAGGATTCGTACGCGTGGTGTGTATGTTTTGCTTAAACGCTCAGCAGCGCGTGAGAGATCCAATTTGATGACCTCGGATGGGCATGAGCCAACCAAGAAGAGCATCTTGATATCGGGTCTGCGAGTGAGGAGCTGATCGACCACCCGATCGAGTTCCTCATTGACATCAGCTAAGCCTGCCAAATCATGATCATCAATAATGGCCGTAGCAAAACGAGGCTCAGCAAAAATCATCACACCTGCCGCAGATTGCACCAAGTGTGCGCAGGTGCGCGAACCAACCACTAAAAAAAAAGCATCCTGGATTTTGCGATGCAGCCAAATGATGCCGGTTAAGCCACAAAATACTTCGCGTTGACCACGCTCTTTAAGGATTGCACGGTCTGACGAGTCGCACGTATCGGTTGTGGGCTGCAAAGGAATGACACGATTCATGCCATCACCTGTTCTGTTCGTTGGCTTGACTCTTCCAAGCGGGCCTGACGTAACTTCCATAGAAACTGAGCGGCATTAATCACGTAGGCCAAATAGGCCGATAACGCCAATGCCATCAGTGCGCGAGGCTCTAAAAACCCAAACGTTAATGCGATTAAGTAAGCGGTGTGCAATGCTAAAACCAGCATGCTAAATACGTCTTCCCAGTAAAAAGCTGGGGCAAAAAGGTACTTGCCGAACACCTCTTTTTCCCAAATGCTACCCGTGATCATGATTGTGTAAAGAATCAAGGTCTTGATCACAATCGAGACATTGGCGGCAAACTCGCCCTGACCCGTGATTAGAAATCGAATTACGAAATTCAGACTCACTAAGAAAATGACAAATTGCACTGGCGCCAAGATTCCCTGAACCAATGTCCATTTCGAGCGATCACGTCGGATTCGTTCTTCGGGTGTATAAAGGGGGTGAATTTGACTTGCCATGTGCTTTTTTCCTTACGCAGCCTGGCTCCTATATAAATATGTAAACTCAAGTTTACGCTTTTTTATGTAGACAAATCTAGGAATAAACCCTTATAAGTGTCAAATTATTTTGACAGTTTAGCCTCCTAGTGGTAAACCTTATGGAAACGGGTCAAAAAAGGAAGGTTTTTGGCCCAAATTAGCCTTTGTTTTAAGTACTTTCTGTAGAGAAATGACTGAAAAAAGGTGCATTGAGTGAAATAAATATTGCATCGCAACATTAGCAAATGGCTTAGGGGTAAACAGTGGATCAACTTAATCTACCGAGAGACGGTAATCAATCACAAGAAGGCAAGGAACGCCGATCATGGCCCAAGAATTCATACTCCAGCACCCCAATTTCCAAAAAAGTTCATGCGCCGACGTCCCATGAACTCTCCAATTTGCTTCATAAAACCATAGAGGCACAAATTATTCCCCGCCTCCTCATGCAGCATGGTCAAAATCGTCCCGAGATCGATTCGGGCCATCGGGGAACGACAATCTCTAGCGATGAGGTAAAACATTTCGCTGAACTACTCATCCATAGCACCAACGATATTTGCCTTGGTTATATTCAAGCGTTGCGCCTCGAGGGGCGAAATTTAAATGAAATTTATCTCGACTTAATTGCCCCTGCCGCTAGACGCTTAGGCTGTTATTGGGAACTGGATGAGCAAAGCTTTACAACAGTGACCCTTGCCCTTGGTCGAGTTCAGCGACTCATACAAGAACTCAGTCCCGATTTTCGTAATATCGAAAATCAGCACAAAACCCTCTCAGGAAAAGCGTTGTTGTTTGCAATGCCCCACTCCCAACACACCATGGGGGTGTTGATGCTAAGCGAATTCTTTATTCAAGCAGGCTGGAATGTCACAACGGTAGCTAACCCCTCCAGCGAAGAAATCCTCTCGCTATGTCGTGAGCAAGCATTTGATATTGTCGGAATCTCGATTTCATATGAGCTGCAATGGGATGCTATGCAGGAATTAGTCAAAGAAATCCGTCAATGTTCGGCTAACTCGCAAATCGGGATTATGGCCGGAGGTGCGCTCTTTAATGCCAAGCCGGATTTAATGAATCAGTGTAATGCTGATATCTGCACCTTGAGCGCCCCAGATGCCGTTATTGCCGCAGAGAATATCTTAAGATCGCGTGTTTAAGAAAAATCAATAAAAAATTAAGCCCGTGACTAATATTGCCAGCACCGCCCACACTTTTGGGCAGTTAAACCCCGATGAGATTGCTAATCTCGTCGAGGCCTCGGCAGACATCTCACTGACGCTCAATTCAGCGGGTGTGATTCAGAGTATTGCCTTTGGTAACCCGGATCTACGAAGTCCCAATTTAGAAAACTGGGTTGGTAAATCCTGGACTGATATGGTCACGGTAGAGAGTCGTCCGAAGATTCAGGCGCTTTTAACAGATGCCAATGAATCATCGCTCTCACGCTTTCGGCAAATTAATGTTCCGATGCCGGGGGCGAGTGATTTACCCCTACTCTGCGCAACACTAAAAATCGGCAGTTCGGGTCAAATCATTGCGCTCGCTAGGGATTTGCGCGAGATCTCTCTTTTACAACAACGCTTAGTCGATGCTCAGCAAGCGATTGAGCAGGATTACACCCGCTTACGCCAACTCGAAACCCGTTATCGGGTTTTATTTGAAATGGCCTCAGAGGCCGTACTTGTTCTTGATGCGAACACCTTCAAAATCGTTGAGGCCAATCCACGTGCTGCTGATTTATTAAGTGAGTCCATCAAAAAACTAAATGGCCGCTCCCTGATTGATTATTTCGCCAAGGGTGATCGGATTCAGGCGCAATCTTTATTGAGTAAGGTTGCCTATACTAGCACCGCCGCTGATTTAAATACCAAATTACTGAATGGTCAAGAAGCATTTTTATCTACTGCGCCATTTCGTAATGAAAATCAATCCCTACTATTAATCACAATTAAGCGCTCTGGTGAATTTGTTGATCGTCAAGATGCTGGAGCCCAGTCGCTGGTCATCCAAGCCCTCGAAAATGCACCCGATGGATTTATCGTGACGAATTCGGCAGGAAAAATATTAACGGCCAATCAAACGTTCTTACGCTTAGTCATGGCGGATAAGCTCGATCAAATCTTAAATGAGCCCCTCGAGCGCTGGCTAGAACGCTCGAGTGTTGATTTACGTGTCATGCTCTCTAATCTTCAAGAAAAAGGGTCGATTAAATTATTTGCGACATCGATTCGTGATTCCTTTGGTACCCTACATCCGGTTGAGATCTCCGCTGTATCAGTCTCTTACCCGCATTCCTGTTTAGGATTTACGATTCGCGAGGTAGGTTCACGAATTCGCTCGAAAATTCAACCTGATGAATCCATTACCCGTTCGAGCGAGGAACTCACGCAACTGGTTGGGCGTTTACCCCTAAAAGAAATTATTAATGAGACCACTGATTTGATTGAGCAGCTTTGCATTAAAGCTGCGCTCGATCTGACGCGTGGTAATCGCGTCTCGGCCTCTGAGATGTTGGGCTTGTCACGGCAAAGTCTCTACATTAAATTACGTAAATACAATCTGAGCGATCAAAGCAAAGATAGCGACATCGAGGAATAAGATGTCATCACAGGTGGCGATCATGAGCTTGGTTAGCATCCAACCGCAAGCCAAACTCGCTGGTATTACCCGGCTCATGTTTAATCGATTTAGTACTTATCGACCCAAAGGCTTAGTCTTACAAAAGCACATGGGGTCTGGTAAAAATGCGGGGTTCTCTGTGAGCCCGAGTGGGACTCATCAAGGTCTATTTAGTCTCTTTGATTCTTTAGAGCATGCAAATGCATTTATTTGCGAGTCCCCTTTACTCAAGTGGTATCAAAGACATGCTCTTGAACTATTTACCGTCAAACTTCGTGCCTACTCCGTCAAAGGTCGATGGTCTGGACATCAATTAAGTGAATCCATTGATCCACCAAGCACGGGACCCATTGCTTCGCTCACGCGCGCATCGATTAAGCCCTCAAAAGCAGTATCGTTTTGGACCAAGGCACCGCCTGCTGAAGTTGATTTATTGCATACCGATGGTTGCCTGATCTCTGCAGGTGTTGGAGAAGCGCCAATCCTTCGACAGGCCACATTTACGATCTGGGAATCGCAAGCCGCCATGGATGCGTATGCTCGCTCTGGTGCTCATTTGGCAGCGATCAAATCAGCAATGCAAGGACAATACTTTTCTGAATCGATGTTTGTACGTTTTCAACCATTTGATGCAACCGGGACGTGGAAAGGAAGAGCACTTGCCTAAATCCCTTGGCAATCAACCAGTTGTAGTGATCGGTGGGGGCATCGGTGGCCTAGTAAGCGCTCTTGAGCTCGCTTGTGCAGGTCTTGAAGTCATCGTGGTTGAGAAAGAACAAAACCTTGGGGGCAAGATCCGACAAATCAACTGCGCTGGTCATGGGGTTGATTCTGGACCAACGGTATTTACCATGCGTTGGGTCTTTGATGGCATTTTTGCCAACGCAGGCTCACAACTTGACGATGTATTAAAGATTGAACCTTTAAAAATATTAGCTCGCCATGCATGGAGTAAATCCGAGCGCTTGGATCTTTTTGCCAATCGCGATGAATCTGCCAAAGCGATTGAGGATTTTGCCGGTGCTGCGGAAGCTAGACGCTTTAGTGAATTTTGCGAACAAACACGCAAACTCTATCGCGCCTTAGAGAAGCCATACATGTTATCGCAACGCCCCACCATGATGGGCATGATGAGCGATTTGGGACCGACTGGCTCGAAAGCACTTTATGAGATTGGTTTATTCAATGATCTTTGGAAGAGTTTAGGTCGTTACTTAAAAGACCCTCGCTTGCATCAGCTCTTTGGTCGCTATGCCACCTACTGTGGCTCCTCACCTTTTCAGGCGCCTGCAACCTTGATGCTGATCGCCGATGTGGAAATGCAAGGAGTGTGGGCTGTGCAAGGCGGCATGATTGCCATTACGCAAGCACTTACCGATTTGGCACATGCTAAAGGAGTACGCTTTATTTGTGGAGTGAACTGTGATGAGATCACACAACATAATCGCAAGGTCTCGGGAGTGCGCTTGAGTAATGGCGAGGCCATTCAAACGCAAGCGGTCATCTTTAATGGTGATGCGATGGCTCTGCAAACTGGCTTGTTGGGTGAGGTCAATCGTCACGCCTCCCCAATTACCCAAACTACCCGGTCGCTCTCTGCGATAACCTGGTCAATGTTCGCAAAGCCACAAGGTTTTCCTCTAATTCGGCATAACGTATTCTTTGACTCAGACTACGATAGTGAGTTCACGGATATTTTCTACCGCAAGCGTTTGCCACAGAAACCCACCGTCTATATTTGCGCCCAAGATCAAACCGATACCCACATTTCGCATCTAGCTGGAGAGCGACTCTTGTGTTTAGTCAACGCGCCAGCCACTGGTGATCATCAACAACCTACTTTATCTGAGATTGAATCATGTCAAGAAAAATCCCTTTCCCTGCTCGAACATTGTGGCCTCCATCTCTCTTTAGCGGATGCAACAGTGACGCGCACGACGCCACAGGACTTTCATCGCCTCTTTCCAGCAACGGGTGGGGCTCTTTATGGCCAAGCCAATCACGGCTGGATGGATACCTTTCGACGGCCAGCAGCTCAAACAGCAATACCGGGTCTTTATCTAGCGGGGGGCAGCGCACATCCGGGAGCGGGAGTACCCATGGCAGCTCTATCGGGTCGTATGGCGGCCGCAACCCTGATGGGTCACCTCGGTTTGACCAAGCGGTCGGGTCGGGCGCTTATCTCTGGTGGTACGTCGATGCCTTAAGTGATGATGGCCAGCATGGTTTGGTCATGATTGCGTTTGTAGGGAGCGTGTTCTCTCCCTACTATGCTTTAGCGCGCCGTCGTAATGCCCATGTCAACCCAGAGAACCACTGTGCGATTAATTTAGCGATCTACAGTCCGGGTAATAAACGTTGGACCATGACCGAGCGAAGTGCAGCGAGTATTTCTCGCAATCAAACCGATTTTGTGATTGGGCCTAGTAGCTTGCATTGGAATAGTGATCATCTACGGGTTGATTTTGTGGAGCGGGCCATTCCCTTTGGTCAGCGTGTCGTTGGCCACTTTAAGTTATATCCTAAGCAATTATTTAATTTCTCGACGCACCTCGATGATCAACACAAGCATCGTTGGGGACCCTTAGCTCCTGCTGCGCGCATCGAAGTTGAGCTAAAGTCTCCCAAAATCAATTGGCAGGGGAATGCGTATTTTGATTCCAATGAGGGGGATGAGCCGATTGCGATTCCCTTTAAAGATTGGGATTGGTCGCGCGCTCAGTTAAGTGGAGCGCGTACCGCAGTCATCTATGACGTACGCCAGCGTAATAGAGTAGAACGAGTATTGGGGCTGATTTTTACTCCCGATGGTCGCATTGAGCACATTGACCCTCCTCCTCGCCAAGCTCTCCCCAAAACAGGTTGGCGAATTCAGAGGCAAATGCGCAACCCCAAGGATGCCCAACTAACTATATTAGAAACTCTGGAAGATACGCCTTTTTATGCACGCTCAGTTCTTAGCAGCGAACTACTTGGAGAGCGGGTCACTTCATTTCATGAGACGCTCAATGTACCCAGGTTCTCATCGTGGGCCGTACAGTTTATGTTGCCATGGCGGATGCCTAGGGTGAGGTAATTAGTTCGTGGTTAACGAAGTGGTTGAATAAAACGATCGGCCACGGTCATTTCTGCCTCTCGCTTTCGCTCCTCAACGCGCTCGAGCAGGTCAACAACCCATGTAAGTCTCTCGTGGATCGTTCCACCGTAATGACGAATGTGCGGAGTTTTATTCACTGCCTCAATTAAAAACTGAATCGATGGATGCGCTTGTGGGTTAAAGCGTCGGATCGAGAACTTCGCAATAATGGCCGATGTTGCATGGGTTAATAAGACGAGTTTGCGCTGCTTCGAAACTACGGCCCGAACTGATACAGAATCCAGGTTTAAACGCTCGATCTCACGACCAATCTCCGCATAAATGAGACGTGCTGCAGCAATCGCTGGGCGGCAGTCCCACGGCAAGTCACTAATTCCGATCTCTGCTTGGATATAGAGTTTATCAGCTGCCTTGAGTAGCCTCGCCACGACGCGAGAAATTGCTTCACTAAATTGTGGGTTTGCTAACCACTCATCGGGATCGAGCCCCTCTTCCCGCATCCACTCAATGGGTAAATAGATCCGGCCGTTCATCGCATCTTCACCGACATCACGAGCAATGTTGGTTAATTGCATAGCGAGTCCGAGCTCACAGGCGCGCGCGACAGTCTCTGGCTCACGTTTTCCCATGATCAAACACATCATGACACCAACCGTGCCTGCAACTCGTGAGCAGTAATCGAGTAACTCATCAAAGGTTTCGTAAGTTCGGTGTTGCGTATCCCAGGTATACCCCTCAATTAGTGCGAGTGGTAACTCTTTTGGAATATCAAAGGCACGCACGACTTCTGCCAAAGCCCGATCTGCCGCTTCATCAATGGGTTGATCTAGATAGATGGCATCCAATCGCTCTTGAAGCGTGATGATGGATTGCTCAGTTGCGTCTGCGGCATCAGCAATATCATCGGTGATCCGGCAAAACGCGTAGAGAGCTGTAGCGGGATCGCGCACACGACTCGGTAATACGCGTGAGGCAGCAAAGAAGGATCTTGATCCATTGCGCATGGTTTCTACGCATTCATTGAGATCCTCATCAAAGCGCTTGGAGCTACGATTCATTGTGCATACCCTTTAGCCACATTAATCGGATGCGGAACCACCGACATTAATGCCTTAGCTGATGAGAGAACCCCAGGTATTCCGGCGCCGGGATGGGTACCTGCGCCAACCATATAAAGTCCTTTGACATCTTCACTACGGTTATGGGGTCTAAACCAAGCGCTTTGTAATAAGAGTGGTTCAAAACCAAAAGCTGCACCCTTGACCGACAACAGTCGATCCTGAAAATCCTGCGGGGTTGTGCAAAACGAGGTAGTGACGTGCTTTTCAAGACCGGGCAATACCGATTGATCCAAATACTCTGCAATTGCTTGTCGATAAGGCTCGGCAGTCTCTTGCCAGTTAGTACCACTATCTAAATTTGGCACAGGTGAGAGTACATAAAATGTGTCGTGACCAACTGGCGCAAGACTCGGATCGGTCGCGGTTGGTCGGTGCAGATATAGACTGAAATCCTTTGCCAGCACCTTACGCTTGAAGATATCTTCTAGCAACTCGCGATAGCGCTTACCTAATAAGATCATGTGATGAGGCACATCAGGGTATTGCTGCTTGGTCCCAAAGTACCAAACAAATAAACTCATCGAATATTTACTCCGCACCACCTTTTGATCGGTCCAAACTTTGCGATGCTGGGGCTCGATTAATTTCTGATAGGTCCAGGCGGCATCCGCATTGGAGACCACGATATCGGCGGGTACAAAATTACCATCAGCTAGTGTGATTCCAACGGCTTTGCCATCACGTACCTCGATGCGTTTCACTTCCTGATTACATTGCACATCCACGCCAACATCAGCCAATAAGCGAACTAATCCCTTAATTAAGGATCCTGTGCCTCCCATGGCCGAGAACACGCCATGTTTACGCTCTAAGGAGTTAATAAGCGAGTACACCGCAGTTACCGAGAATGGGTTTCCCCCAATTAATAATGGATGAAAACTCATCACCTGGCGTAACTTGTCATTCTTTAGATGCCGTGCAACCAGTGTGTAGATACTTTCCCAGGCTCTCATCTTCACCATCGATGGGAACGCTTCGAATAAATCGCTTAGAGAGTCAAAGGCAACATTACTAAGTTCCTTAAAACCCAATTGGTAGCATTTCTCAGCCTCTGATAGAAATCGATCGTAACCAGGTACATCCGCCGGACTGAATTTAGCAACTTCATCACGCATGCGCTTAAGATCACCGGTGTAATCAAAATGACTGCCATCGTCAAACCGAATTCGATAAAACGGATCCATGAGTCGCAGATCCACATCAGTTACGAGTTTCTCACCACACAACTCCCACAACTCTTCCAGTAAAAAAGGAGCAGTAATAATGGTCGGTCCAGCATCGAAGGTGTAGCCATCGCGCACATGCACATAAGCGCGACCACCCGGTTTATCGAGCTTCTCGAATACTTTGACGCGATACCCCTTATGCGAAAGCCGAATAGCTGCAGCTAGGCCACCAAAACCACTCCCAATGACCACCGCGATCGGGCGATCATCACTAGGTAGGAAGGTTCGTTTAAGCATCGCGACACAATTTAGAAAAAAATGGCGCCTCTAAGGACGCCA
The DNA here is from genome assembly GCA_016867965.1 of Betaproteobacteria bacterium. Lineage (GTDB taxonomy): Bacteria > Pseudomonadota > Gammaproteobacteria > Burkholderiales > Burkholderiaceae > Polynucleobacter. Next base: position 10,036 of record VGIH01000036.1, read on the forward strand.
TAAGTACCGGTTGCATCATTCTTTACTTCATCGCTACAGTATTACTCTTCTCAGCAGGCTTTGGAGTTGCGCGTGGTGCTGGCGTGCCTGTTAAGAATGGATAATCTTTGAGCATTGAAACTCCGTATAGGGGTTTGTAGGCTCCTTGGTGACAGGTAGTGCAATTATTTTTTAATACATCGCCTTCAGGTCCTAATCGATGTGCTGGGAATACGCCAGTTAGCGGCACCATATAGTTATTGTTAAGATCCCGTACCATACGAATGCCATACCAAGAAGTCATTCGCTGCGGAGGACTTTGTGACCACTCTGGCATTGAGCGGGTGTTGTGGCAATAGGCACAGTTCACACCCAACGAGGTCGACATATGCACCATCAAGCCAAATACCTTTTCAGTATCCTGAATGCTATTTTTATTTCCCGTTGGCAATGCGGTGGGTCCATTCATGCGAATGTTTTCCGCTTTTAACAAGTACGGGGTAAATGGATCATACGGTAAATCACTCCCGCCAACCGATGATGATGGTGTATTTTGACCGTTCTTGCCGGTTAAGAATCCACTACCCTGCTGTTTGGTTGAATCAATCGACCAAACATTTTGTGGAATATTGTTTCCGCGGTGGCAGGTATAACAGGTAACACCAGTTTCAGCGACGTGCGATTTCCATTCAACGTTAATACGTTGGGTCATCTGAATCATCTTACGAGAAACTGTTTTGGTATACATTCCCTCCTCGGCAAAATTATTGACGTTATGGCAATACGCACAACCCTGCTCAGGGGCAATCCAACTGGTCATCGCGACCATAAAGTTGGTGAACTGGGCAACACTCAAATTACCCAATACTTTGACGTTCTTATAAACTGCCCCTGCTTTAGGTCCATCTTCAGCTGCAGGGGTAGATGCCGGTACTACATTCTTTTCGGCTTCAGCATTTAGGGTACGTGGGTTATAAACCATAGCCATCCCTGTACCGCGATACCCATACTGAACACTATCGATAGGTGGTCGCTCACAAGCAGATAAAATCAAGGTTGCTCCTGCCAGAGTAACTAGGGTTAAAACACGTTTGATCGAGTTCATGTCGTGCTCCTTAATTAGCTACTGGTGGTGGTGGCACAAAGTTTGGTGCCGGATCAACTACAGGAATACCGTAGACATCGGGATAGGCTGGTGCAACACCGTGCTTTACTGCCCACAGATACCAGTTATCAACGACGGTACCTGTTAATAAAATTCCAATACCACCGGTCAGTGTTGTTAATACTGCAAACCACCATGCCCAACGGTGAATGGATTCCATCGTGGCATTAAAGCCCATGGTCCATCTCCAAAATAATCCAGCACGCTCTGATGCAGTACCGCGATCGACAATTTGTTCAATCTCGCGCTCACCACCATATCGACCAACCGCTAAGATGGTTGCACCATGCATGGCAAATAAAAGTGCAGATCCATAAAGGAACACAATCGAGAGCATATGGAATGGGTTGTAAAACAAATTACCATAACGCAAAGAGAATGCAGCGGTCCAATCGAGGTGCGAGAAGATACCAAAAGGAACGCCTTCGCTCCAACTACCCACTAAAAGAGGTCGTAAGAAACCAAGCACTAAAAATAACCAAATAGCTGACAGGAATGCCCAAGCTATATGAGTACCCAACCCTAATGCAATTGCACGGCGATACGTTCTCCACCACCATAACAAGATCGAGGCTGTTAAGAATGCACCAGCCATCATCCACCAGCCACCCTCAGCGAGTGGCATATTTAAACTCAAGCCATGCTTCGGTAATGGTGGATCAAGTGATAACCAAAATAGTTGACGAATGAACTGGATTGGATCCCAGTTCACCGAGGCCAACATATTCCAGCCAATAATCTGAAAGCCAATCATGCCAAAAAATAAGGAAGCGACCCCGATTGTTCCGAGATAAATTGGGCCAATTTGAGCATTTCCCAAACGGCCAAAGAGGTGAACCAAGAACGGTTTGCCAGTACGCTCACGCTCATCTTTTTTAGGAGTAAGGGGTGAGCCATGATGTGGTTCCGCAACAACCTGAACCTGAGTAAATAAATTTTGATAGTCCATATCGTTATTCCTCGATTCTTCTTATGACCAAATGGGGAGGTTTAACCACCAACCCCACCATTCTGGCCAACCACGAGTCCAAAATGGTCCACTAATGACAATACATACTGCGCTCCAAAATCCTGCTGATAGTGCTAAAAATAATCCTAAGCGGTGAATTCCTAATGTTCCAACTGAATACCCAATTAAATCTCTAAAAAAACTATCTTCATGTTCAGGAGTTTTTACAAAAGTTCCCTTTTGAGGATTAACTGAGGACAAAACAAGACCGCCATGCATTGCTAAGGCCAATGTTGTTGTAAAAAAGAATGTAATCGCAATCATATGCGCTGGGTTGTAATGAAAATGAAGATATTGATAGCCCACGTTCGATACCCAGTCGAGGTGACTCAAGATGCCATATGGAAAGCCATGACCCCAGGCACCCATTAATACTGGACGAATCACAACTAACGTGAAATAGGCAAAAATCGCGACGGAGAAGGCAAACGGCACATGAAAGCCCATCCCTAATTTGCGACAGATTTCGACTTCACGTAAAGCCCAAGATCCAAATGCGCCTAAGGCGCAAATTGTGATCAACTGCCAAAGCCCACCTTCCATCAGTGGTGCAGGTGCCAAGCCATACTTTAAATCGGGTGGGGCAATATTAATTTGCCACAAGTTCCATGTGGGTCCATTCGATGCGCCCCACAAAATGAGTGCTGTACCTAAAAAGGTAAAGAAGATAGTGGTGATACCAAAAAATCCGACATAAAGAGGGCCTACCCAGAAGTCGAATAAATCTCCGCCAACCAGGGTTCCCCCTCGCACTCGGTACTTTCGTTCAAAACTAAGCATGGCCATTTTTTGTCCCTCCAAAATTGGTTAATAAGGCTTGATGTAATATCAAGTCTTATTAACCATGATTACGATAGCTGGTACTACTTTGTTGCGGGTGCTGGTGGTGGCTTTGCTGCACTAGTATTGCCAGTCTTCTTAATGTAGTCGGCTTGGTTTAATCCATCAAACCAATTAAAACTTACCGTGCTAAGCAATATTAAATGGATCATTGCTGCCAAACCAAATAAAAAGATTCCTTGAACTACTAGAACCCTTATAGGATCAAATATTTTCCAAACTCTCCACATGGTATTTCTCCTAAGTTAAATACGACATAAAGCTATAAACCGCAGACCTTACGCCGTCGATCATTGACTTCTCTTCGGACCCTGGTAACCAGGATCTCCACTGAACTGGTAGGAACACAGTAAAGAGTGCGAGTACAAAACACACCACAAAACACAAGACAAAAATCGTCTTGAACGTGATTGAATCGTTCTTCACGATCTCTTGTACCGAGTGGTTTAAATGGATATCTTTCATATCGTTACCTTTACGTTGTTACTTCCGATTTCAGTAGAACCAAGGACGCCAAGCCCACACGAGAATGTGAGCAATGACCGCTATTGCAGTAAACCCGACCAAACCTTGGACATAAAACTGGTGAAATTCTTTCGCCTCGTCGTCGGTAAGACCAGAAATAGAGCCTCTTTGATCACTCATTCGAGATCCCTCCTTCAAAATTAGCCTTTCGGCTGGCACCGCGCAAAGCCCGCGCGACAAGGGCATATGGCAGTGAACTGCCACATTGGGGATGGATGAAAGTAGTCATGCTCATACTTTCTCCGATATCGGGTTGGGTACTTTCTCTTGCACAATCTCTGGACAGGAAAGACGAACGCGCTCTGCGGTTACGCGCGCCTCTCCAGAGGATTCGGTATCGCGCTCGACGCGATCACGTAATTGCTTAGCGGCCGAGATCTGTACCAGCACAGGTTGCTTCTGAACATAATTAGCGACCATAGTTTGGGCATCGCTATCCCACAAGAAAGCATTGGCCGCTTGACCTCTTGCTAAGGTCGAATCAACCTTATCCATCTCCGTACCCAAGGGCAAGATATGGAATAAAGCATCAAAGAGTCCATTACAAAACTCTTGGATTAAATAGGTTGCGCCGGCGTATCCCATAAATGGTGTACCGGTATGGCGTCGAATGATTGCCCCAGGAAACGATGCGGGGATATACATTCCCTTGCCACCCGCTTCGGCTAAATACATGCGTTCGTTGTAACTTCCAAAAAGTACTAAGGGTGCTTTCTCTTTAACTAATTGACGAATCGCTTCACTATCGGTTTTCTGGCCAGGCTTACGAGAAATGGCGAAGCTGCAGGGCAATCCCATCTCTTCACTCAAGAAGTGGGAGATCCCGCGCGTGTAGGTCTCGTTTGCAACGATTGCAAAGTTTGCTGTACCAAAAAAGTCTTGGGTCACCGAGCGCCATAGATCCCAAATCGGTTTAATCGTGGTGTGCTTCTCGCGCTCAATAAATGGTTCTGGATCAAGATCCAATAACTCACCCAATTTACGCAAGAACTTAGTCGTGCTATGCAGACCAATGGGGGCTTGTAAATAGGGGCGATCTAAAGCCTCGCAGAGCATGCGACCAAACTCACGGTACATGCAAATATTGACATCGGCTTCGACCAAGCGGGATACATCGGCTAAGTGGCTACCGAGTGGAAACACCATATTGATCTCGGCACCTATTCCTTGAACCAGACGACGAATCTCCGCCAAATCGCTCGGCATATTAAACGTGCCATATGCAGGGCCAATAATATTGACGCGGGGCTTCTCCTTTTCTTTACGGGGTTTACGTGCCGGCACATTCTTAATGCCATACTCCGACCACAACCAATACATGGCGCGGTTAGCGCACTGCCATTGGTCTTCATCAATCGTGCGCGGTAAGAAGCGAGCAATCGCAGTCCCTTCTGGAGTAACTCCGCCGCCAATCATCTCAGCAATTGATCCGGTCACAACCACCGCTGGCAAATCAGGATCCAAAGTAGCGTGCGCGCGTTTCATCGAACCTTCGGTGCCCTCACGACCTAATTGCTCTTCAGCTAATCCAGTAACCACGATCGGTAACTCATGCGGTGGCAGAGCATCGGTGTAATGCAACACCGAGGTAACGGGTAAATTCTCACAGCCTACCGGACCATCGATCACAACTTGTAATCCTTTGATGGCCGTAAATACATATACGGCTCCCCAATAGCCGCCAGCACGATCGTGATCAATGACGTACATCAGATCATCTCCTCGGCTTTGCGTTTCTTAATGGCTTTTTCTAGCTTGCGACGCGTCTCAGCCTTAAACTCAGGACGATCTTTAGGGACCGCTTCCCAAACGCCCGCATTGTGATTCGCACCCACTTCACCAAAGAAGGCTTTCATCTCATCAAAGCGTGCTTGATTTCCAATGGCTGCATTAATCACCTGCGCGAGCGATCCTGCTCCAGCCGGACCCATCAAGGGGCGTGCTGAAATCAAATTAGTGAAATAGAGACTGGGGATGGATGCTTGCTTCGCAGCTTGTACCACTGGCGTTGTGCCGATCGCCAAATCGGGTTGGTACTCGGCCATCGCCGCCAAATCCTGCTCAAGCGAT
>VGIH01000037.1 GCA_016867965.1 Betaproteobacteria bacterium
TTTATTTAAAGAGGGAAAAGGCGTGGTTGCTCAAGGACAACTCGATCAAAACGGTATCTTTCAAGCCAAACAAGTCCTTGCCAAGCATGACGAGAATTACATGCCACCTGAAGCCGCCGAGGCTCTTGAAAAAGCTAAATCAAAAGATCCCCAAGCCGCACCTACTCTGAAAGAGTATGGGGGTAAAAAATGATTGCTGAAATTGGCCAATACGCAATGATCTTAGCGCTGGTTACAGCGCTCATCCTATCCGTCTTCCCCATGGTGGGGGCACAAACCAATCGTCCACATCTAATTGGCATTGCTCGACCTGCCTCTTGGGCTCTTTTTATTTGGGTCGTTATCGCTTTTATTTGCCTAACAATCAACTTTATTCAAAATGATTTCAGCGTGCTGTATGTGGCACAAAACTCCAATTCCAATTTACCCCTGATTTATCGCATCTGTGCTGTTTGGGGCGGTCACGAAGGTTCTATCTTGTTATGGGCTCTCATGCTGGCGGCATGGACCTTGGCTGTGGCTGTTTTCTCTAAGCATCTTCCAGACAAAATGATTGCGCGCATTCTGGCGGTCTTGGGTATTTTGAGTGTGGGCGTTTTGCTCTTTACGATTTTGACCTCTAACCCCTTTGATCGACTCTTTCCGCCAGCGCCTGAGGGACGTGACCTCAATCCGCTCTTGCAAGACCCCGGCATGATTATTCATCCACCTTTTCTTTACATGGGCTATGTCGGCTCAGCAGTCGCTTTCGCATTTGCAATTGCCGCTCTTTTATCAGGGCGACTCGATGCCGCCTGGGCGCGTTGGTCGCGCCCTTGGGTTACCACCGCCTGGTGCTTCTTAACCATTGGTATTGCCCTTGGAAGCGCTTGGGCATATTACGAACTCGGTTGGGGTGGCTGGTGGTTCTGGGATCCTGTTGAGAATGCCTCCTTTATGCCCTGGCTGGTCGGCACTGCATTGATGCACTCCCTCGCCGTTACTGAAAAGCGTGGTGGCTTCAAAATGTGGACTGCCCTTTAGCGATTTTGGCCTTTTCACTTTCTCTATTGGGAACCTTCCTGGTTCGCTCGGGCGTAATCACCTCGGTTCACGCCTTTGCCACCGATCCTGAGCGTGGGGTGTTTATTTTGGGCTTTTTAGGTCTAATCGTCGGCAGCTCATTATTACTATTTGCATGGAGGGCGCCGAAAGCCAATATCGGGGGTAACTTTGAGACCGTCTCACGCGAAGGCATGTTACTCGTTAACAATGTTCTTTTATTGGTTGCCGCCGCCGCAGTGTTATTAGGCACTCTGTATCCCCTCATCTTGGATGCCTTAAATCTTGGCAAGATCTCGGTGGGTGAGCCTTACTTTGAGGCAGTATTTGTGCCACTCATGACGCCCGCATTATTTTTAATGGGAGTCGGTCCAATTGCACGCTGGCGTCAATCACCTCCCATTGAGCTTGCAACTAAATTGAAGTGGGCGCTTGCAGCAAGCGCAATCTCTGCGATTGTTGCCCCCCTGATTCTGCGTTCATGGACTCCCATGATTGGCTTTGGGCTCCTAATCGCCACTTGGATTATTAGCTCCGGAGTAACTCAATTAATCGATCGTGCCAGAATCAATCCAAGTAAGACCTGGTGGCAAAACTTGCGGATTCAACCGGCTGGTTACTACGGCATGCTCGTAGCGCATTTTGGAGTTGCTGTATTTATCATTGGCGTCACCGCAGTGCGTGGCTTTGAAACCGAACAAGATGTGCGGATGCAAATTGGCAGCGTATCGCAATCGGGAGGCTACGACTTCAAGATGGTTAGCTTAAAAACCATCAACGGTCCTAACTATGCCGCAATTCAGGGGCAGTTCGATGTGAGCAAGAATGGTAAGTCTGTTACCACACTCTTTCCTGAAAAGCGCATCTATAACGCAAGCCAAATGCCCATGACTGAGGCTGCAATTGATTCTGGTCTGACACGCGATCTGTACGTGTCCCTAGGAGAGCCGATTAATGAAAGTGAATGGAGTGTAAGGATTTATCACAAACCATTTGTTGATTGGATCTGGGGCGGGTGTTTCTTAATGGCGCTTGGCGGCTTCTTGGCGATTACCGATCGTCGCTATCGCAAGAAAGAAGCATAAGATGCGGCGTTATCTCATTCCCTTCGTGATCTTTTTGGGATTATTCATTTTTTTGGGAATCGGTTTGCAACTTAAACCCCGCGAGGTGCCATCACCATTTATTGGCAAGCCTGCGCCGATGTTTAACTTACCCGTACTTGGGAAAGAGCAAACGAGTTTTTCTCCCGATCAAATGAAGGGGCAAGTCTGGGTTCTGAATGTCTGGGCTTCTTGGTGTGTAGCCTGTCGAGAGGAACATCCTTTACTGGTTGATTTTGCAAAAACCCACAGTACACCACTCATTGGGCTTGATTACAAAGATAAACCCGAGGCTGCCCAAAATTGGCTCAAACAATTTGGCGACCCTTACCGGCTCTCGGTATCCGATATGAAGGGACAGGTCGGAATTGATTATGGGGTCTATGGTGTCCCCGAGACCTTTGTGATTGATCGCTCTGGTGTGATTCGCCTAAAGCATATCGGGCCACTGACCAAAGAGGCGATTGAGAAAAAAATTGTTCCATTGATTGCTAGCCTACAGTCATGAAGCACCTCTTTATTCTTTTGGCCGGACTCACGATTGGTTTTGTAACTCCTGGTGTGGCGTTTGCACAAAACAATACAGCCCCCTTAGTCTCTGACAATCCAGCGCTTGAGAAGAGAGTTTTGGAAGTTTCCAATGAATTACGCTGTTTAGTTTGTCAAAACCAGACCATTGCGGACTCCAATGCCGATCTCGCTGTGGATCTCAAAAATCAGGTTCGGCAGCAATTGAGTGAAGGACGCTCAAAACAAGAAATACTGAAGTACATGACTGAGCGTTATGGGGACTTTGTGTTGTATAACCCACCCTTTAATGCTGCCACCTTGATGCTTTGGGTTGGTCCATTCTTGCTGATGCTACTCGGTCTCATCGTATTGGTTCGTCAAATTAAGCAACGCAAACAAGAACTGTCCAAAGAAACATTTTCGGCTCAAGAAATTGAGCGCGCCAGACAATTGCTGGATCGCAAACTAGGAAACCAGTAATGACTCTTTTCATCCTGATTGCAGTATTCATGACCGTGGTTGCGGTACTGCTTATCGTTATTCCGTTTCGAAAAAATAAGACAAATCCAGAAAAAATTAGTCTAGAACAGGATGAAAACATCGCTATTCTTCGCAATCAGTTGCGTCAGTTTGAGCTCGACTGCCAAGAAGGCCGGATTTCTCAAGAACAGCTGCAAGAGTCAAGGCTCGATATTGAAAAACGCTTACTTCAAGAAGAGCGAGCGATCGCTGCAGATCAACTCGTTTTAAATGGTGAGCAACATCAACGCAATAAAAAATGGTCAACCATTTTTATTGCTAGCACCTTACCGATTGGTGCGATTGTTTTATACCTTTTTGTGGGGTCTCCATTAGCGTTGTACTTACCTGAGGCTAATCAAGGTCAACCGCAGCTGACGCAACAGGATATTGAGGGGATGGTCGAGCGCTTAGCTCAGCGCCTTGAAAAGGATCCCAATAATGCCGAGGGCTGGCAAATGCTAGGGCGCTCTTATGCTGTCTTACAACGTATGCCCGAGGCACTAGCTGCTTATAAAAAAGCTTTGGCACTCAACCCCAACAATGCCCCTCTCTTAGTCGACTACGCTGATCTCTTGGCGTTTGAGAATAAAAGTATTAAGGGAGAGCCAATACGCCTTGTGCAAAAAGCATTACAGATCGATCCCAATAATCTTAAAGGGCTTGCCCTCGCGGGCACTGCCTCCTTTGAAACGGGTGATTATAAAAAAGCGGAAGAATATTGGTCCAAGGCGAAAGGCTTAGTTCCTGCTGATAGTGAGTTTGCACGTGGTATGGATGAAAATATCGCCGCGGCCCGCGCTGAGTCAAATCAACGAAAAAAGTAAGCTTTAGCCTAAAACTAGAACCGAGCTGGTTTTTTATGCCCGGTCGTCCTAGATCGGGTACATAAACCAAAGAAACTTTTGCGCCATTTACCCTTACTTAGACTGACATCGTCGCCATCAACGGGTTCGACTAAATTCTTGAACATTGCAGCCTCCGATTGGATAGTTTAACGATTTATACTGTTATTACTATGTCAAGTCTGATTAAGGGTCTACACGACTGGTTCTGACCAAAATGCTTAAGTATTTAATCCCCTACTTTGCTTTTCTGCTCTGCCTCTTAGTAATTGATTTAATTTGGTTATTAGGAATTGCGAAGAGTCTATACCGCAACGAAATGGGCTCCTTAATGTCTCCCAATCCAAATCTGATTGCGGCTTTAGGCTTTTATCTTTTATACGGTCTTGGGGCGTTCATCTTTGTCATTTATCCAGCTCTGCAAAAGCAAGTGTGGCTAGATGCTTTCATTTATGGAGCTCTTTTTGGACTCTTTTGTTATATGACGTACAACCTCACTAATCTAGCGGTGATTCGGGATTTTCCAAGTAAGCTCGCACTCATCGATATCGCTTGGGGCACCTTTCTAACGGCGATATGTTCGGTACTAGCCTATGGAATTACTCAGCGGTTAGGGGATTGGTTTAAAACCTAAAGTCATAATGGTTTTTTTTCGACCAGCCATCCTTGATTCATTTACAGGGTATTCACGTCAACAGTTCTCTAGCGATGTACTTGCGGGTATTACTGTTGGAGTCATTGCCCTGCCACTGGCAATGGCATTTGCGATTGCCAGTGGTTTAAAACCTGAAGCCGGCATCTTTGCCGCCATTATCGGGGGTTTGATTGTTGCCCTACTAGGAGGCACTAAGGTACAAATTGCAGGACCGGCTGGTGCATTTATTGTGATCGTCTATGCCATTGTCGATCGGTATGGTGTTGCCAATCTTCTACTAGCTACTACCCTCTCTGGAGTTTTTTTATTTCTGATGGGGCTTTTTCGCTTAGGAACCTTAGTTCGTTTTATTCCGATTGCAGTGATTGTTGGCTTTACCAATGGCATTGCGGTTCTCATCATCCTCTCGCAAATTAAAGATTTCTTTGGTTTGCAAATTCCGCAATTGCCATCGCAATTCGTTAGCATGGTCCAAACACTAATCGATCGTGCTAGTAGCTGGAGTCCAGCGACGCTAGTCCTATCAATATCAAGCTTGATCTTTCTGATTCTGTGGCGACTGTTTAATAAGCGCATCGGTAAGCTAGGGATGATTCCAGGGACCATATGGGTTCTAGTATTAGCGACTCTGGCAACGAGCATCTTTTCATTGCCAGTAGAAACAATTGGTACTCGGTTTGGTGGTATTCCTGCTGGTCTTCCAAGCCCCCAATGGCAAGGCATCACTTGGGAGAGTGCCCAATTGGTGATTGCCCCAGCGATGACCCTGGCACTATTAGGTGCCATTGAATCTCTGCTGTGCGCTCGGATTGCCGATGGCTTAACGCATGAGCGTCATCGCCCCAATCAAGAACTCATGGGCCAGGGATTTGCTAACTTCGTGATGCCATTATTTGGTGGTATGCCGGTCACTGGCACCATTGCCCGCACTGTTACCAACATTGAATCTGGAGCCAGAACACCAATCTCTGCGATTGTTCATTCGATTACCCTACTACTCATCATCGTAATTGCCGCACCTCTAGCAAGAGATATTCCCCTGGCATGCTTGGCTGCCATCCTCATTTTTATTGCTTGGAATATGGGTGATTGGAAACAATTTATCGATTTCAAGCAATTTCGTCTGCCCTATCGAATTACTATGATCAGTGTATTTTTACTGACTGTTACGGTGGATTTGACAGTTGCTGTGCAAGTTGGATTAATCTTGGCGTTTGTAACCTTTGTGTATCGCATTTCCAGTCTCTCACGTATTGAAACTGCTCCCATCGCAGACTTTCCATTTCTTGAGGGCCAAGAAGCTAAGGTAGCAGCGTATCGCATTTATGGCGCCCTCTTTTTTGGGGCTGTTCAATTACTTGAAAAAATCGAGCAACGGCTTCCACAATGTGCAGTGGTATTGGATTTTAAGAATGTGATTTATATCGATGCCACTGGGATGGATAGCTTGATGGAGTTTATGCACCATTGCCAAACTCGGGGTGTGACAGTCTATATCTGCGGCTTAAATCATCAGACCCATGATATTGCCCTGCGCTCAGGCCTCTATGACAAGATGAGTGCGGAATTTTTCTGCCATGATCTAGCCACTGGACTACAAAAAGTCAGGAATGCCTTTTTAAAGCCTTATTGAACCCAGCCCTTGCGACGCTCATAGATTACAAATAGCAGTCCCCAAACTACGATCGAGGCATAGGCCCAGATCCAAGAGACTCGATCCGATTGTGATCCAGTAAGGTCCAATACAAAACCAAAGATTGCTGGGCCTAATAATCCCCCGCCAAAACCCATGAGCGAATGCAAGCCCATTGCAGCCCCTTTGAGCTTCTCATCGGCGCTCGTCACCAGCCCTGCGGTCAGCGTAGCCGAATCCGCCATGATGAAAATGGCATGGCCAATCGCAAGCGTCAAAATAAGCCAGCTCGCATGCCCCATTGAGTATGCGAGAGCAACTCCAAAAATAGCGCTCGTAATCATCACGATACAAACCCATTTCTGACGACCCACTTTTAGGGCAAGCTCGTTACCCAAAATTGAAGCAGGTACCCCAAAGAAATTGATCACTCCGGCAAGTGTGGTTGCTGCCAAAATAAATTGCTCGCCTGAGAGCTGAGTGCTAAGAATAAAAAAAGCTACCAACCAACTGCGAGAGGCAAAGAGTTCAAGCGAATGAACGGTGTATCCAAGAATGTATCCCGAGGCATTACGATTTTGCAAAACCTGTTGCCACTTACGAATCGGAAAAATATTGCGCCAATCGATGGTAATTTTTTCTTGCCAGTGATAATGGCGTGTCGGCCGAATGAATGCAAGTACGATGAGTAATGAAGTGGTTGGACCTAAGGCAACCCAGCGGTACACACTGTGCCAGTCACCCATACTCAATATCCAACCCGAGATGACGTAAGAAAGTCCTGTACCCACTCCAAAGAATGCCGTGTAAAACGAAATGTGCCGGGTGATTTCGCCCTGGATGAGTCGATCGGATAGGATTTTGAGCCCCGGCATGTAGGTGGCCGCCAACCCTGCACCGCTTACCATCATGCAAGCGCAAGCGCTAATAAAGCCACTTGCTACAAAGCCCATCCCCAATTGACCTGTAATTGCGAACAAACTTCCAATCATGTAAATGCGCCTTGCATCCATCTGATCGGTTAGAGCCGTGGCAAATGGTACTACGGCGATATATCCTACAAAAAATGCACTAGCGATTAGACCGGATTCAAAATTAGATAGGCCCCACTCGCGTTGCAAATTTGTCAGAGTGACGGCATAGGCCGCAAAGCCCAATAAAGCCCCAACTTGGGCTAGCAACATCCATGGTGTATTCCCCTTCAAAATGCTCATGACAAACTAATTTACTGATCTTGCCGGTGTGGTGGCTCTTGAAAACCATTACGCCGAAAGGTGACCACCAGGGTATCGCGATAGCCATAGGATCCGATTGGCTGAATTGGCGTAGTCTCATGAATCATCTTTGCATCATTTAGAACCAAGACCGTCCAAGAATCCTGTAAGGTAAACCGCAGGCCAATCGAGCCTTGTGCTTCAAAAATCCGAGTTTCTCCTCCTTTAACGCCGACTCGGTCAACCAAGATCACTACGACATAATCAACGCCATCGCGATGCGCCCCCTCGGGTGTGGGGCGTCCAATCCCATCGCTCGTATCAATCCGAAATGGATGAGCCTCGACGTACCATCTTGGTAAATCTGGAAATAAATACGATATCCCCAGCATCAGTTGCTGCCAATTCTGATTGGCTTGTATGGTGGGCTCCAGGGGCTCGAACCAGCGCTCAATTCCACCATGCAAAGCGTTGTAATCAACCGATTGCCAATGCGCACGGTGAGGAGCTAACTCGACCTGCCCTGAATTAATGACATAGCTCCCATGGCGACGAAAGCGATACCGCCCGCCATCTTTCAAATACGGATCGCGAGGTAGATTGTTCCAATAGCTCTTGAGGTTTTGCAAATCCCCAAGATGAACCTTCACCAATTGGCTCAGGCTATCGGGGGATAGAACCGCATAACCCCGGTCTTGGAGGGAATGCTGCAACTGTTCGAAGGGGGTAAATGGTGGCGCTAACATGCAAGCCTTATTTTGCCTGTTTTAATTGATCACGCACCAAGGCAATATACATTCGTAGATCATAAAGTTCTTTTGACTGGATCGCAGACACATTCAAACGCTCGATCCGATTTTCTAGATCATTGAGTCCAGACAATAACTCATCCGTATTTTTTGAAGCCGCAAATCGCTTTTCGATAGTCTTTAAGGTCTTATAAAGTCGACCCAGTCTTATCTTTAAGCTTAGGTTCAGAATCACGGGTAAATAGGTAAAGATGGGCAACAAAATAATGAGCAAGGGAATTAAGATCTTGATTACACGCTCTAACCACACCGCACCCCAAAACGGTAAATGCCGATAGAAAAACGAGGGGCCATCCTTAAAGAATATCTCGGCATCTAAATCAATTGGAAAATCTAAGCCCTTGCTCGATGGAAACTCACCAGGCTTTTGCAAGCGTGAGTAATTACGTAATATGTCGTATGTGGTTCCCAACAGTAGACTCACCGTAGCAGGATTGATATCAGAGCGCGCAACCAAAGTGGCGGTAGGCGCAATCACATGAATATCTTGCTTAGGTAAATCATGGGCAATACTTACAAGGCCTCGAGGGATATCAACTCGATTGAGGTAAGGTAAAACTCGGGTGTAGGTCTCTGCTTGGTCAAAATCCATCAAGCGAATACCGGGTAATTGATAAAAATCTTTCAATAAAGGTGCTTCACCTGCCAAAACAATCATGGCAACATCAATTTCACCTTGGCGCAATTGCTTAATTGCCTCATCGGGACTAAGGCTAACTAGATTGAGTTGCGTTGACTCAATGTCATTGAGTTTAAAAATAGCTTGGGAGAGCATGTTCGTACCACTTCCCTCGTTGCCGATCGATACTTTTTTTCCTTTTAGTTGACTTAGTTGCCGTAAAGTCCCCCCGTCTTTGTTAAAGGCGTCGGGTCGATACCAAACCCAAAGGGGTTCATAGAAAAGACCTGCCAATGCCGTGAGTTTTGGATACTGATTTGGGTTGCCCACACCACTTTGTATGATGGCCAAATCAACTCCAGATTTGGAATCGGCCATCAGTGCCAGGTTATCAACACTACCGCCTGTATTCTGAATTCTTAGGACAATCTTTTCTTTGGCGAGCTCTGCTTGAAGCTGTTTTGCAAACTGGTGATAAAGCCCATCCGGAAATCCAGTCGCAATTGTTAGCGTCTTGGGGGGTCCTGGCAATAGCATCCAGATCGTCAAAAAAATACTTGCAATCAGTACGATAAACGCCGTAACCAAATAGGCAGGTCGGGAGGCGATCCGATACAAAAGGGTCATGGCTTTATCATTGTATTTTTAACCATTATGCCCTGATTAAATCCATGCCAACGAACTCAAACCCCCTGCGTGTTGCCCTTGTTACCGGTGCTGGAACTGGTATTGGTAAAGCTGCCGCCAAAGCCCTGCTAAGTGACGGATTTTCGGTAGTGCTTACCGGACGCAATCACGAACGTTTACAAAAAGCAATCAAGGAAATTGGTGGAAATACAACGAACTGCTTAGCAGTAGCCTGCGATGTGGGCAAACCCGAAGAGGTGAAGACCTTATTTCGTCAGCTTAAAGATCAATTTGGCCGCATTGATGTGCTATTTAATAATGCAGGAACGGGTGCGCCAGCAATTCCTATGGACGAGCTTTCCTACGAGCAGTGGATGAATGTCGTGAACAGTAATCTGTGCGGTGCATTTTTATGCTCCCAAGAAGCCATGCGCATGATGAAGTCCCAATCGCCCCAAGGTGGTCGCATTATTAATAATGGCTCAATTTCTGCGCATGCCCCAAGACCCAATACCGCGCCATATACGTCCACCAAACATGCCATCTTGGGACTCACCAAATCCATTGCACTTGACGGCAGGCGATTTAACATTAATTGCGGTCAAATTGATATTGGGAATGCCGCCACCGAGATGACCGAACGCATGGCTAACGGCATTATGCAGGCCGACGGTTCGATTAAAGTCGAGCCGCGGATGGATGTGGATCATGTTGGGCAAGCAGTTTTACAAATGGCCAAACTGCCACCTGAAAGTAACATCTTGTTCATGACCATCATGGCCAGCAAGATGCCATTTGTTGGCCGGGGATAGCCCTCTAGCGGAAACCCGCCTGATCCAAGATCCGCTGAGCTGCCACTTGATTGCGCCCAATCGCAGCGACTGATACCTTTTCGACTTGATAGGGTCCAAGCGCTTTCAAAGCGGGGTTATCAAGCTTCACTCCCGCAACGACCGGCCATTCATTATTACCATCGGCTAAGTAGATCTGCGCAGCGTCGCTTGCTAAATACTCCAAAAACTTCACAGCAGCCTGTGGATTGGGTGCATTTTTAGCTACCCCACCCCCAGAAATATTGATATGCACACCACCAGCATTTTGATTGGGCCAAATATGGCCTAGTTTGGCAAGCGCGGCAATATCCTCGGGCTTGGTCGAGCGCATTAAACGTGCCAAGTAGTAAGAGTTGGTTAATGCAACCGCGCACTCACCCGATGCGACAGCACGGATTTGATCGGTATCACCGCCTTTGGGCGCACGCGCCATATTGGCGACCATTCCTTTAGCCCACTTCTCAGTCGCCGCAGTGCCATCACGCTCAATCAGAGCACCAACCAATGACAACATGTAGGGGTGCGAACCGGAACGAGTGCATACCTTACCTTTATTGATTGGGTCAGCTAACTTCTCATAGGTGTTCACATCATCGGGTTTAATGCGATCTTTGTTGTACACCATAATGCGCGCCCGAGTTGAGAATCCAAACCAGGTGGTGCCATCCGCATCGGCCTTGGCGCGAAGGTTGGCTGGTATACGCTGATCCAACACCTTGGACTGAATTGGCCTAAACATACCATTGACCTGAGCACGCCACAACCGTGCGGCATCAACTAATAAAATCACATCGGCTGGACTTTTGGCACCTTCGCTATTTAAGCGTTCGAGCAAAGCGTTGTCATCGGCCTCAATCCGATTAATTTTGATGCCAGTACTTTTTGTGAAGTTGGCATAAAGCGCTTCATCGGTTTGATAATGTCGCGCAGAATATAGATTAAGTACCGCATTTGGCTCAGCCGCATGATTTGGCGATGAACCCAAGGTTATAGCAAGTCCAAAAACTAAACTCGGTATCAGGGAAATTTTTTTCAATACCGACGAATGCGCCCAGCGAATTTCATGCATTTCAAACCATTCCTATTAACGATTACAAAAACTTGAGTGTAATACAAATGAGAATGATTATCAATCATATTGGTACTTCTGTGGTTTTTACCGTTTCTGGGCAATCGCCCGAGATAACAAGATAACCGGTAAAAGTCCAACTAAAACAATGCTTAAGGCAGGTAATGCGAGTTCAGTTAAGCGTTCGTCGGCTGCCAATTGGTAGGTGGCAACTGCCAAGGTATCCAGGTTAAAAGGTCGCAATAGTAATGTGGCGGGCAGCTCTTTCATTACATCGACAAACACAAATAACAAGGCAGTTAAAACGCTACGCTTTAACAATGGCAAATGAATCCGCCAAATCATCTCCAGCGGCTTTGCGCCCAAGAGCGCAGCGGTACCATCCATCGCAGGGGTAATACGAGTCAATCCGGTCTCAATACTTTGTAAGCCGGCAGATAGGAAGCGAATTAGATAGGCGTAGACTAGTACCCCAACACTTATCGACATCAACCATGCAATATCCAACAAACCCAAAAGTGACAAAATACCAACGCCCAAAACTGCGCCAGGTAAGGCATAACCAACCGTGAGTAAGCGATTGACCCCTTGCAGTGTTTTACTTTGGGTAAGGCGTGCGGCATATGCCAAAAAGAGTGCGCAAAGTACAGCTAAGATGGCAGTGAATGCCGATAAGCTTAATGAATTTTTTAACCATGCCCAGTAGCGCGAATCCATTTCAAGACCCTGCTCGCTAACAAGATCAAATAAAACTGCCATTGGCAAAATGAATGCAAATATGAGGGTCAGGGCACAGAATAAAAAGGCATAGAGCGCATGGGAACCCACTAAGCGCTTCGGGATGGCAGGTCGAGTATTTGTATTGGTAGGGGCATAGCGTTGCCTGGCTCGATTGTGACGCTCCCAATAAAACACCATTAAGACAAAACTCAGGAGCATTAGGGATAAATGTACTGCGGCACTTCGATCCCCAAACGATAACCAAGCCTTAAAAATACCGGTTGCAAAGGTTTGTAAGCCAAAATAGGATACTGCCCCAAAATCAGCCAATACCTCCATAAGCGCCAAAGCAATACCGGTAAAGATCGCAGGCCTTGCCATGGGCAGTACCAGCTTAATAAATGCTTCCACACTGGTATAACCTAAGGTTTCAGCAACCTCCATAAATCGTGCACTGCGATCTAAAAAAGAGGTGCGCGCAACCAAATACACATAGGGATACAAACACATAGTGAAGGTCCACATCGCACCCCCTAAGGAGCGCGGATCCGGTAATGACATAGTAAGACCTAAATTCTCACGTAACATGGTTTGCACGGGGCCAGCATGCTGCAAGAAATCCACAAACAAATACGCCATCACATAAGCAGGAACCGCGAGCGGCAAGATCAAAGCCCATTCAAAGATTGCCTTTCCTGGAAATTGATAGTTCGCTATCAGCCATGCATTACCCACCCCTAGAATGAAAACACCAATACCAACGCCGAAGCAAAGCAGGAGCGTTGTAACGATGTAATCCGTCAACACATAATTCCAAAGGTGGGTTAGCGTACTCCCAGAGACCATCCCGTCCGACCCGATTGGGCTGGGTTGACCCAATAGGGCAGCTAAGATCAACCCCAGAATAGGTAGGTTAAGAGTCAGGGCTAAGAAAATAGAGCTTATGCGCATTCAGTGCGGTAATGGATCGAATAAGTAGATGGGTTGTGGTGTTTATATGATTTTTTATGATTCAATGCGAAAATTATAGGGATGAATTCCAATCCAGCCCTGATTTCCCTCGAAAACATTGCGATCGAGTTTCCTAAGCAGGAAGGCTCGGGTGTCATTCGGATTGTCAATGGCCTCAGTTTCCAACTTCCTAAAGGGGATATTGCCTGCCTCTTGGGCCCATCGGGTTGCGGTAAATCCACCGTATTGCGTGCCATTTGCGGCTTTGAGCCTGTGCAAACGGGTGAGATCAAAATCCATGGCAAAACGGTGAGTTCACCCAGCCAACGAATTTCCCCAGCAGAGCGTAAAGTTGGCATGGTCTTTCAGGACTTTGCTTTATTTCCACACCTTAGCGTTCTTGAGAATGTCATGTTTGGGCTACGGACAGGCACTAATGCAGAACGCCAGAAAATTGGTATGCATTGGTTGGAGCGAGTAGCACTTGACGACAAAGCAAGTGCCTATGCCCACGAACTCTCTGGCGGACAACAACAACGTGTGGCACTGGCTCGAGCAATGGCACCCGAACCCGATCTGATTTTGCTCGATGAGCCCTTCTCAAATTTAGATATCGATTTACGCGAGCGTCTGGCTAGTGAGATGCGCGATATTCTCAAAGCCAATGGGGTAACTGCCCTGCTCGTCACGCATGATCAATTTGAAGCCTTTGCGATTGCGGATCACATCGGAGTGATGAATGAGGGCAGGATCATTCAATGGGATACCCCCTACGATCTTTATCACAAACCGAATACACGCTATGTGGCCGAGTTTATAGGTCGGGGTGTCTTTATTAAAGGCAAAACCCAAGATGGAGGTGCCGTTGAGATTGAACTCGGACAATTGCAATTGGATCCAGGGGAAGCATTGAGTCCTGGAAAACAAATTGATGTGCTCTTACGTGCCGATGATATTCAGCACGACGATGAAAGTCCGATGCAAGCAGAGGTTGTGCGTAAGGCGTTTCGTGGTGCCGATTTTTTATACACCCTTAAACTCAATTCGGGCCAAGAGGTGTTTGCCTTTGTCCCTAGCCACCACAACCATGCGATTGGCGAAAAAATTGGTATTCGCTTGGGCGCTGACCACGTGGTCACATTCAAAAATTAAGTCATTATTCGGCTGCTGCTGGGTTTGGATTGGACTTGCCAATCGATAACAAAATTGCAATTCCAATTAATACAACAGCAATTCCCGCAAGCTGTAAAGCACTCACTGGCTCGCTGAGGAAATACCACCCCAAGAATGCGGTGCCTACTGGACCAATCGTACCCGCCTGAGCAGTCAAGCTTGAACCAATGCGGTTAACCGCCATCATGATAAAAAGCATAGGGATAAAGGTGCAAAACAAGGCGTTAATAAGCGCAAAGTAATAGACCTCGGGCTGTTGCACAAAAAGCTGACCGACGCCCAAGACAAGCGACTGAATACAGGTTGCAGCCGTAGCTGAGGCGCTCGCAAGTGCTACCATTCGGATACTCCCTACCCGCCCCACCAGCTCGCCTGCAAAAATCAAATAGACGGAGTAAACCACGGCCGCTAGAAATACTAAAACACTACCCAATACAACTGCACCATGGTTGTTGAGCTCAATATCGTGCATAAAGACCATCACGATTCCAAAATAGGCTATAGCCATAGCCCAATATTGCCGCCGATCAATTGTTTTTTTCAATAAGAACTTTGACAGTACTAATACGATGGCTGGAATTAAATACAAAATCACGCGCTCTAGCCCAACAGAAATGTAATGAAGTCCGAGGAAATCTAAGTAGCTCGATACAAAATAGCCCAATAAGCCAATCGCACAGACTTTGATCACATCCTTTCTGATGAGTGGTTGTGGTGATGTGATCTGCTGGTTCCACCATACCGCTAGCCAAAAGATTGGGAGTGAAAATACCATCCGCAGGGTCAGAACGATATCTGCAGTAGCACCATACTGATAGGAAAATTTAACCACAATCGCTTTAGCAGCAAATAGTAATGCGCCTAAACTTGCGAGAATAATCGAGAGATAAAAACCAGACTGCACTAGTTTTTCCTAAGAATAAGCACCTATTCTTCCCATGGAAATCGTTGTCGAGATAACTCTTCCATGATCTCTCTCTTGCTCATGGTGGGTTTGGGCTCAGGTTTAACCTCAAAACTATCCGAAGCCGAGATTTGATCATATTGAGTATCTTGATTGGCTGAATTTGAATTACATTGCCCAGATGGATTCATGATGCTGAAATTGTAAGACTATCTTTATAGGTCTCTACTAATCTATAAATAAACCCCCATCGTGGTCGATAAGGGTTTTTGTTTTTCTGGTGGGCCCACTAGGACTTG
>VGIH01000038.1 GCA_016867965.1 Betaproteobacteria bacterium
CTGGGATCGTCAACAAACAATTTTGGTTGGCGATTTGTTAACCGCCCATGAGCTTGGATCTCAAGCAACCCTTCACGGACGTATTAAAAATTTACAAGTAATGGGCTATATCAAATTATCAATTGATAAAGCCGATGCTCGTAAAAAACACATCATTCCAACAAAATTAGCTTTGAGCCACTACGAAAAGCTCTCCATGCAAATGGATAGTGTTTTACAAACACGGTAGTTGGTAACTATTTCTGTATAGCTCCAACACTAAATTGGTGTAGTTGGCGGGAATCGACCAAAATTTACTTTCTGCTAATAAATCAGGCGTTTATGTATCGGGAATAAATTCATTTTAGGGAATACCAAACTCCACGACCTTGGCCGTGTTGCTCAAGATGACTTAACTGAGTCAACTTTCTAAAATGCACCTTTAGGGAGTTTCGATTGGCGCCGGTAAGATGAACAGCATCGCTGATGGTGATCTTGCCATGTTCACGAGTAAGCTCAACAATTTTGAGCGATAGGTTTGGCAAAGGAGCTAGGATAATCTTTTCGTACTCCACTTTTTTCTCAAGTCTTTGTACTTGTGCAGCTAAAGATTGAAAGAAAAACTTTACCCATGGCTGCCAGTTAGGGCTCTCAGTTCTGATAGTTCCCTGGATTTGGCGAAGAGCAAGGTAGTAACCTTCTTTGTTTTGCTCAATAATGCTTTCCAGGGAGCTGTATAGCACATAGGCGTAACCAGTCTTTAGTAAAAGCAATGTTGTTAATACACGCGATAGGCGACCATTACCATCCTGAAACGGATGAATTTCTAGGAAGATGACGGTCCACAGTGAAATAATGATTAGTGGATGTAATTCCTCCTTATCAAGTTCCGTCCCAACCCATTCAACCACCTCTGTCATTAGGTGCGGTGTATCAAATGGTGTTGCTGTTTCAAAAATAATCCCGATTTGCGTACCTTGTTCATTAAAGGCGGCAACGCTGTTTGAGCTCATTTTGTATTGACCTCGATGCCATTCATCTTTTGAGCTAAAGCCCAATAGTTGCTGGTGTAACTGCTTAATGTAATTTTCGGTAAAAGGGATCTCATCCCAAGCGGAGAAAATCAAATCCATAACCTGAGCGTAGCCAGCAACCTCCTGTTCATCACGAGTTGAGAATTCTTTTATTTGTAGATTTGATAGTAGTTGCTCGACTTCTCTGTCAGATAACTTACTGCCCTCAATGCGCGTCGAGGAGCCAATACTTTCGATGGTTGCTACCTGTCGTAGCTTTGAGAGCCTCTCGGGTGCAAGCGCCCCTAGTGCGCGCCATGCCCCCTTAAATTCATCAATTTTTGAGATGAGCTTAAGAAGTTCAGGGCTAATTTTTAGAGTGCTTGAATTGATCATATCTCATTTTACACCCATTTTTACACCCAATTACACCCAATTATTAAGAATTATCTATAAATTTCCCATTTTTTTCACCCATTTACACCCATTTTAGAGTCTTAATCCTGAAAGTACGGGCAGGTATAACCTTAAGTCAGGGAAATAAAAGGACCCAAGGAGCCCCCAATCCATCTAACAAATTGGTGGAGTCGGCGGGAATCGAACCCGCGTCCGCAAACACGCTACAACAAGTTCTACATACTTAGTCTAGTTATTTAATTTAACCAAGGCAACGCGAATCGACACGCTTTGCATTAGCGATTCACTAAATTTTCGTATCAACCCTCGTGACACGAGTTGATCTTATCTCTTGTAAATGACCCTGATGTAGCTTGCGCTACCTGACCCAAGAGAGAATCAGTTCAGGGGCAGCCGCATTTAAGCGGCTAGTGCGTAACGTTCGTCGTTAGCAGTTATTGCATTCCCATTGATTTACGAGATAACGGGTCCTCGGTATGCCCTTGATGCTTTGTAATCCACGTCGAAACCATGTCGACCCCGAATTATTTTTCACACTAGGACACATATTTTAATTCTTTAGCGAATAAATTGCACTCTTAATTTGTAAACAAAATTTGATTGAGATCGTGTGGGTGATGAATCATGTAGTCTGCGCCCCAAGTGTGCGGTGCTTCCTCACATCCGCAATAGCCATAGAGCGCAGCTATTGTTTGCATTCCAGCAGCTTTACCAGACACAATATCCCGAATATCGTCCCCAATATAAATGGCTCGACTCGGATCAACTTTTGCAAGATGTGCGGCATGCAAAATGGGTTCTGGGTGTGGTTTAGAGTGCGGGGTGGTATCGCCTGAGACTACGCAATGCGCTCTTTTTAAAAGACCCATTTGCTCGGTAAGTGGCTGCGTAAATCGTTTCTGTTTGTTAGTCACAATTCCCCAAGGGATCTTGCATTCTTCAAGCTTTTGTAAAAGCGCTTCCATACCGTCATACAGTTTGCTGTGAACTAAAAGAGCCTCTTCATAGAAGCTTAAGAAGCGATCACGCAAGGCAAGGAACTCGGGGTGATCGGGATAAATCCCAAAACTTTTCTGAATCAATCCTCGAGCTCCGGCCGATGCCATCGGTCGAAGGATCTCATAGGCCATGGGGGCGCGTTGATTAGCGATCAACAAACGATTAGCTGCAGCAACCAAATCTGGCGCGGTATCGGCGAGCGTGCCATCAAGATCAAAAAAAACCCCCTCAAATACAGGCGTGCCCATCATTGTGGCTTACGGGTTGCCATCATATAGTTCACATCCGTATTGCTGCCTAAGCGATAAATTTGTGTGATGGGGTTGTAGGTCATCCCCTTGAGCTCGATGACTTCCAAACCAGCTGCCCGAGTAAATTGAGCCAACTCGGACGGCTTAATAAATTTTTCATATTGGTGGGTACCTTTTGGAAGCAGTTGCAAAATATATTCTGCTCCAATAATGGCAAAAAGGTAGGACTTTGGATTGCGATTAAGGGTGGAAAAGAAAATATGCCCACCGGGTTTGCATAGCTTTGCACATGCTTGTACTACTGAAGATGGATCGGGAACATGTTCTAACATCTCCATGCAAGTAACTACATCATACGATTGGGATTCTTCTTTAGCCAAGTCTTCGGCCGAAATCGTTAGATAACGAACAGAAGTGCCACTTTCAAGCTGGTGTAATTCTGCAACTTTAAGGGCCTTGCTTGATAAATCAATGCCAGTTACGGTCGCTCCTGCCTTAGAGAGCGACTCAGCAAGTATCCCGCCGCCGCATCCCACATCAAGAACTCGTTTGCCTTGTAAATTGGTAATCGATTGAATCCAGCCGAGCCGCAGGGGATTGATCGCATGTAAAGGTTTGAATTCACTGGTCGGATCCCACCAGCGATGCGCTAGAGCACTAAATTTATCAATCTCGCCTTGGTCAATATTACTCATTGAAAATACCATTTAGAGGAATAAGTAAGACTATACAAAAAAAGCAATAAAAAAGCCCGGCGAACCGGGCTTTTGCAGTCCAAGGGACTAGATTACTTTACAGCTTGGGTGCCAACCACTTCGATAACAGCGCGACGGTTCTTGGCACGGCCTTCAGCAGTTGCATTGCTGGCAACGGGATCGGCTTTACCTTTACTTTCGGTATAAACACGAGTAGCTTCGACGCCACCATCATTGGTCAAGAATGCTTTAACAGCATTGGCACGGCGCTGACCAAGGGCAATGTTGTAGGCATTAGTACCGATGCTATCGGTATAACCAACAATAATGACTACTTCAAGCTTCATCTTTTTGATGTCTTGAGCAAGCTTGTTCAAAGTTGCAACACCTTCAGATTTCAACGTGGATTTGTCGAAATCAAACAATGTGTCTGCTTGCAGGGTGATTTTCTTCTGAGTTACTTTGCTTGGCGCTGGTTTTGCAGCAGGGGCAGCAGCAGGGGCAGCAGCAGGCTTAGGAGCAAGCCAACCATCGCAATTTGGAGCGGCAGTCGCTGGGGTCCAGCTGGCATCACGCCAGCAAAGTGTGCCGTCACCGTTTCTCCATGGAATGCCGGTGGAGTTTACCCAGTTATCAACATTCTTTGGCTGGGCCATGACTGAACCGGCAGAAATCGTAATAACTGCAGCAAGCATCAGTTTTAGGGTTTTGTTCATTTTTTATCCTCAAAAAACATTTAATAAATTAATGCAACTGAATCGCATAAAAGCCCAAAAAAGCCTAAAGCGCTACAACATAAATAGGTACTAACTAACGGAATGTTAGCACAGGTTATGTGTCTGTGAAATGATATTATTTCGAGATGGAACAAGCCGCTAAAGAAACTCTCCCGATATCCCTAGAAGACGAAATGCGGCGGTCCTATCTGGACTACGCCATGAGCGTAATCGTCGGTCGAGCCTTGCCGGACATACGGGATGGGCTAAAACCCGTTCACCGCCGGGTTTTGTATGCCATGTATGAATTAAACAACGATTGGAACCGGGCTTTTAAGAAATCTGCCCGTATCGTGGGTGATGTAATCGGTAAATACCATCCCCACGGCGATACGGCGGTTTATGACACGATCGTCCGCATGGCCCAGGATTTCTCATTACGCTACATGTTGGTCGACGGTCAGGGTAACTTCGGATCGGTCGATGGTGATAATGCAGCGGCAATGCGGTACACCGAGATTCGGCTTCGTAAGATCGCCCATGAGCTATTAGCTGATCTGGATAAAGAAACCGTTGACTTTGGCCCCAACTACGACGGCAGTGAGAAAGAACCGCTCATTCTTCCGGCAAAAGTTCCCAACCTGCTAATTAATGGCTCCTCCGGCATTGCGGTGGGTATGGCTACCAATATCCCTCCTCACAATTTAGATGAGGTGATCAGGGCCTGTCTGCATGTCTTGCATCAGCCGGATTGCACCATCGATGAGCTGATCGAAATCATTCCAGCACCTGATTTCCCGACTGCTGGAATCATTTACGGCGTTCAGGGAGTTCGTGAGGGGTATCGCACTGGACGTGGCCGCGTCGTGATGCGTGCTAAGACCCATTTTGAGGATATGGATAAGGGCCAGCGCCAAGCCATCATTGTGGATGAGTTGCCTTATCAGGTGAACAAGAAAAACCTCCTTGAGCGTATTGCCGAGTTGGTCAATGAGAAAAAAATTGAGGGCATCTCGGATTTGCGCGATGAGTCTGACAAATCGGGAATGCGCGTTGTCATTGAACTCAAGCGTGGTGAAGTACCTGAAGTCGTTCTCAATAATCTATATAAGAGCACCCAGCTTCAAGACAACTTCGGTATGAATATGGTGGCTCTGGTAGACAATCAACCTCGTCTACTAAACCTTAAGCAAATGCTTGAGTATTTCCTGGCGCATCGCCGCGAGGTGATTACACGACGTACCATTTTTGAGTTACGTAAAGCGCGTGAACGAGGCCATGTTCTTGAAGGTCTTGCTGTTGCCCTGGCCAATATCGATCGATTTATTGCCATCATTAAAGCAGCTGCCAATCCAGTGGTTGCCAAACAGGAGTTAATGGCTCAAGCTTGGGACTCATCGTTAGTTCGCGAGATGCTAGCCCGCGCTGAAGGCGAGGCTCCAGGTGGTCGTAACGCCTTCCGACCCGAAGGTCTTTTGCCAGAGTATGGCATGCAAGACAGCGGACTCTACCGCTTATCCGATGATCAAGCCCAAGAAATTCTGCAAATGCGCCTCCAGCGTTTGACTGGTCTTGAGCAGGATAAGATCGTGAACGAGTACAAAGAAGTGATGGATCAAATTGCTGATCTATTGGATCTGCTTGCAAAGCCTGAGCGCGTCACCAAAGTGATTGAGACCGAGTTGCTCGAAGTAAAGGCAGAGTTTGGTGCTGATGGCAGCGACTCAGGTCGTCGCTCATTCATCGAAATGAATGCCACAGAGCTCTTTACTGAAGATTTAATTACCCCAACCGATATGGTGGTAACGCTTTCTCATGCTGGGTACATGAAGAGCCAACCCTTGAGCGAATACCGGGCACAAAAGCGTGGGGGCCGGGGCAAGCAAGCGGCAGCAACGAAAGATGAAGACTGGATCGACACCCTGTTTGTTGCTAATACCCACGATACGATTTTGTGTTTCTCCGACCGTGGTCGGATGTATTGGTTAAAGGTTTGGGAAGTTCCACAGGGAAGCCGAACATCGCGCGGCAAACCAATTGTCAATATGTTCCCCTTAGTCGAGGGCGAAAAGATCACTGTGATTTTGCCGATTCAGGGTTATGAAAATGATCACTATGTGTTTATGGCAACTCGCCGGGGCACTGTAAAGAAAACTCGCTTATCAGACTTTTCGAATCCTCGCAAAGCCGGAATCATTGCGGTTGATTTGGATGAGAGCGACTTTTTAGTTGGAGCAGCCATCACTGATGGTAAGCATGATGTGATGTTGTTCTCGGATGCAGGTAAAGCCGTTCGTTTTGATGAGAATGATGTGCGACCGATGGGTCGCACCGCCCGCGGTGTTCGTGGCATGAATCTCTCGGATGGGCAGGAGGTGATTGCCATGCTAGTTGCTCCTGCGGAAGTTGCTGAGGGCGCTGTGGCGGCAGTTGAAGATGCAGCAGCGCCAAATAGTGTTCTAACCGCAACCGAGAATGGTTACGGTAAGCGCACCCCGATTGCTGAGTACACCCGTCATGGGCGCGGTACGAAGGGCATGATTGCAATTCAGACCAGCGAGAGAAATGGTAAGGTCGTTGCAGCAGCCCTAGTTTCACCAGAAGATCAAATCATGTTAATTACCACGGGTGGAGTGCTCGTTCGTACGCGGGTTTCTGAGATTCGGGAGATGGGGCGTGCCACACAGGGCGTCACTCTAATTAACGTCGATGAAGGAACCCATTTATCTGGATTGCAGCGCATCGCAGAGAGTGATTCAGATGAGGATGGCGACGACATAGGCGATGAGCAAAGCAATAGCGAGTCAGATGTATCGCCTGATGCCTAAGCTGAGCCTCGACTAACCGGACTGCATGATGAGTTTTGACCGCCGCATTTATAACTTCGCAGCGGGCCCAGCAACCTTGCCTGAAGAGGTTTTGGAGCAAGCTCGCGACGAACTCTTAAACTGGCAGGGCCTCGGTACAAGCGTGATGGAAATTAGTCACCGCAGCAAAGAGTTTATGGCGGTCTATGAAAAAACTCTAGCCGATCTTCGTGAGCTCATGGCTATTCCAAGCGATTATGAAATCTTGTTACTACAAGGTGGGGGTATCGGTCAGAATGCGGCGATTCCAATGAACTTGATGCCGCTAGCAAGTAAACCCAAAGCAGACTTTGTAGTAACTGGAATTTGGTCTGAAAAATCAGTGAAGGAGGCGCAAAAATATGGGGAAGCTCATATCGCTGCTAGTTCGCAAGCACAGGGATTTCGATCAATTCCAGATCAAAGCACATGGACCTTATCCCAAGATGCAGCCTATGTGCACATTTGCGCGAATGAGACGATCGGCGGCGTTGAATTTGCTAAGTTTCCAAAGCTTGGTAAAACCCCTTTGGTTGCTGATATCTCGAGCAATATTCTTTCAAAAGCAATGAATGTGAGCGAGTGTGGCGTACTTTTCGCAGGCGCTCAGAAGAATATTGGCCCTGCTGGCGTGACCATTGTGATTGTGCGCAAAGACCTCATGGGTCATGCGATGCCCATTACCCCTTCAATCTGGGATTGGGCAAAGGAAGCAGCAAATCAATCGATGTTTAATACTCCACCCACTTTCCCAATTTATGTTTCCGGCTTAGTATTTGAATGGATTAAGCGGCAAGGTGGAGTAGCGGAAATGGAACGTCGTAGTCAGCAGAAATCGTCGATGCTGTATGAATTTATTGACCGAAGTTCGCTTTATGAAAGTCGTGTGGATCCAAAGTGCCGCTCGAGAACTAATGTCACATTCTTTCTAAAAGACGAAGGTTTAAATGCAGATTTTTTGGAACAATCGAGCGCCGCTGGTCTGGCGGCCTTACGAGGTCATAAGGCCGCCGGAGGGATGCGCGCTAGTATTTACAATGCCATGCCAGTTGCGGGCGTTAAGACCTTGGTGGAGTTTATGCGGGAGTTTGAAAGGCGTGCCTAATGTCAAATGATGATCAACGATTGGCTCCGCTTCGCGCTCAAATTGATGCGATTGATCAAGAGCTATTAGAGCTTTTATCCAAACGAGCAAAGGCCGCTCAAGAAGTCGGCCATATTAAGAATGAGTCATCTGCGCCTATTTTTCGTCCTGAACGAGAAAATCAGGTGATCCAAAATGTTTTGCAAAAAAATCCCGGTCCGCTACTGGCTGATGGCCTTGCTTCAATCTGGCGCGAAATCATGTCCGCATGCCGCGCCTTGGAATCTAAGCAAACCATCGCATATTTAGGGCCAACCGGAACCTTCTCGGAGCAAGCGGCGCATCAATTCTTTGGCCAGTCGATTTCTGGTTTGCCATGCGTGAGTTTGGATGAGGTCTTCAAAGCCGTTGAAAAAGGAGCCGCCACGTTTGGCGTTGTGCCGGTTGAGAATTCCAGCGAAGGAGCTGTTTCTCGAACCTTAGATTTGCTGCTAGAGAGCCCACTGCAAATTAGTGGTGAAGTTGTGTTGCCCATCCGGCATCATTTGTTAACAAAGCATGGAAGTTTAGATGGCGTAAAAACGGTTTGCGCCCATGCCCAGGCTTTGGCCCAATGCCAACAGTGGTTAAGTGTGCACGCCCCGCAATTACAGCGTCAAGCCGTCAGCAGCAATGCCGAGGCTGCGCGGATGGCGAGCAAGGATTCAAGTATTGCTGCGATTGCAGGTGAGCCAGCCCAATTGGCGTATGGTTTGCAAATCGTTTCAGCCCAGATTCAGGATGATCCCAACAACCGCACACGATTTGTCGTGATCGGCCAATATGCCTGCCAGCCATGCGGACAAGATCAGACCTCTTTGGTGCTGTCGGTTGCCAATCAACCTGGGGCCGTTCACCACTTATTGGGACCATTGGCTAAGCATGGCGTCTCCATGACACGGTTCGAATCGCGACCAGCCCGGAAGGGATCTTGGGAATACCATTTCTACATTGATATTGAAGGGCATACCAGTGATGCCAAGGTAGCCACTGCGATTGCTGAGTTAAAAACGATTGCTGCTTTTTATAAAAACCTCGGTTCCTATCCCCGCGCTAAAAATTAAGAGTCTGATTCATGACCAAAAAAATTGGCTTAGACCATGTGCACGCGATTGCACCCTATGTTGGTGGTAGACCCATTAGCGAGGTAGCACGCGAGTTTGGTTTAGACGAAAGCGCGATTGTGAAGTTGGCTTCTAATGAAAATCCCTTGGGAATGCCAACATCGGCCAAAGAAGCAATGTTGCGTGCCGCCAATGATCTGGGCCGTTATCCTGATTCCAATGGCTTTGAACTCAAGCAGGTTTTATCAAAACGTTTTAGGGTTTCAGAAGATTGGATTACCTTGGGAAATGGCAGCAATGATATTTTAGAGCTCACTGCTAGAGCAGTAGCGCACGCTGGCGATGCTGTCGTATTTTCTAAACACGCGTTTGCGGTTTACCCTTTGGCAACTCAAGCGATTGGTGCCAAAGCAGTGGAAGTTGCCGCCGATGCAACCTACGGACACGATCTGCCGGCTATGCTACAGACCCTGCGATCACTCGGGGAAACTGCCAAGTTGGTATTCGTAGCGAACCCAAATAATCCTACCGGTAGTTATCTTGAACCCAAAGTCATTGAGGCATTTCTTGCTCAAGTACCACCTCATGTCGTGGTGGTACTAGACGAGGCATATAACGAGTACCTTGCCCCAGATCAGCGTTACGACGCAATCGCTTGGGTAAAAAAATACCCCAACTTAGTGGTCTCACGCAGCTTTTCGAAAGCTTACGGATTGGCAGGACTGCGGATTGGCTACGGTATTGCACAGCCCCATTTAACGGATCTGCTAAATCGAATTCGACAGCCTTTTAATGTCAATAGCTTGGCACAAGCTGCCGCAATTGCAGCCCTAGGCGACGACGCATTTTTACAGCAGGGCTATGAATTAAATCGAGCAGGTTATGAACAGTTGACAAATGCTTTTGAACAGATGGGTTTAACCTACTTACCCTCATCAGGAAATTTTGTCTTAGTGAAGGTGGGTAATAATAATGAAGCGGGTGCACGCGTTAACCGCGAGTTATTAAAGCGGGGTGTGATTGTGCGACCCGTTGGTAACTATGGGCTACCCCAATGGCTCAGAATCTCGATCGGTTTGCCAGAAGAGAATGCTATTTGCATTCAAGCCCTCAACGCCATTCTGAATCAGCCACAGGGCAGCGCATGAGCCGCAATCAGTTTGGAACGGTCGCCATTGTTGGAGTTGGTTTAATTGGTGGATCGATTGGCTTGGCACTGAAGGATGCTGGGGTTGTTACTGAAGTAATCGGCGTGGGTCGAAGCGCAAGCAATCTTGAAGAGGCTAAAAAACTAGGCGCGATTGATCGTATTGATGACCTTGAGGGTGCAAGTAAAAAAGCCCAGTGGATTGTCTTGTGCGTACCCGTTGCACAAATGCGCGCATGTTTTCAAACGATTGAACCGCATCTCAATCCGCACACATTAATTACGGATGCAGGCAGCACTAAGAGCGACCTGATTGTGGCAGCTAAGGAGATTTTGGGTAAGAAGGTTTGTCAATTTGTTCCAGCCCATCCGATTGCGGGCGGGGCACAGCATGGCGTTGTTGCCGCAAAAGCTAATTTATTTCAGGGAAAGCAAACCATTATTTGTCAATTGCAAGAGAACTCCGCAGCGGATGTGGCTTTGGTCGAGAGTTTTTGGCAGGCATTGGGCTCCCGCATTAAACGAATTTCGGCGATTCAGCATGATGCAATCTACGCAGCGGTTTCGCATTTGCCACATTTGCTATCGTATGCCCTAATGACGAGCGTTCTTAACTCTGAGGATGCGGAGCAAAAACTTGGTCAGGCAGGCGCAGGATTTAGGGATTTCACGCGGATAGCTGCTTCCAGCCCTGAGATGTGGCGGGATATTTGCCTTGCTAATAAATCAGCGATTTTGAACGAACTGGACCAATATCTCATGATTGTAAAGGCTCTACGTGAGCTGATTGCTAAAGAGGATTCGCAAGCGCTTGAGAAGGTTTTTCTTAAAGCCAGTGAAGCGCGCAAGCGGTGGGAAGAGTCGTAATGGCGAGCGAGTCATTACAGATTGGACCTTTCCAAGGCGCCAAGGGTCAGATGACCCTGCCTGGATCAAAAAGTATTTCGAATCGCGTATTGTTGCTTGCTGCATTAGCAAGCGGTACGACTATCCTTAAACAGTTACTTGATGCCGATGATACCCAGGTGATGCGAAATGCGTTGCGGCAATTGGGCGTGAAGGCTGAGGATCATGGTCATAATTGTGAAGTGATAGGTTGCGCCGGCGTTTTCCCAGTGAAGCGCGCTGACTTATTCATGGGCAATGCTGGAACCGCTATTCGGCCGCTCACTGCGGCATTAGTGATGCAAGAGGGTGAGTATCGACTCTCTGGAGTGCCACGGATGCATGAGCGACCGATTGGTGATTTGGTTGACGGGCTTCAGCAAATTGGTGCACAGATTACTTACGAGCAAGCGGTTGGTTATCCACCAATCCAAATCCATGCGGCTAGGGTTGCACTACCTGAAGTAATTCGAGTACGGGGCGATGTCTCCAGCCAATTTCTAACTGCTTTGTTGATGGCGCTTCCACTGGTGGCACACAAACCGATTCAAATTGAAGTGATTGGCGAGCTAATTTCTAGGCCATACATCAACATCACGATTCAATTAATGGCTCAGTTTGGTGTAGAGGTTGGCAATCCAACGCCCCATCAGTTTGTGATTGCGCCTACTCAAGCTGGAGCGGTATACAAAAGCCCCCAAACACTCTGGGTCGAGGGTGATGCGTCCTCGGCATCCTATTTTTTGGCAGCTGGCGTGCTTGGTCGTGGTCCGGTGCGGGTTCTTGGGGTTGGTAAAACTAGTATTCAGGGTGATATTGCCTTTGCAGATGCCATTGAGCAAATGGGAGCACGCGTGTTGCGTGGCGATGATTTTTTAGAGACTAGCGGTGTAAATCATCCTGATGGAATGTTGCGAGGGATCACAATTGACTGTACAACGACTCCAGATGCAGCGATGACCTTAGCCGTGATGGCATTATTTGCTCAAGGAAAAACACGCTT
Source organism: Betaproteobacteria bacterium (assembly GCA_016867965.1). GTDB lineage: Bacteria > Pseudomonadota > Gammaproteobacteria > Burkholderiales > Burkholderiaceae > Polynucleobacter. Next base: position 12,139 of record VGIH01000038.1, read on the forward strand.
AGAGAAAATTGCTAGTTGGAGGGTGAAAGAAACCGACCGCATTGCAGCCATGGCAACCGAGCTGCGCAAATTAGGGGCCGTAGTTCATGAGGGTGATGATTTCCTTGAGATTCATCCATTAAGTAATGGGCAATGGCAGACTCCACCAATGGGAATCGATACTTATGACGATCATCGGATGGCGATGTGTTTCTCGTTAGCAGCTTTCGGTCCGAAGCCAATCTTGATTAATGATCCTCAGTGCGTTGCTAAAACCTTTCCGCATTATTTTTCAGAGTTGGCACGAATCACTTATTGATTTCCTATGAAGGAGTATTTGGGTTGAGCCTTACACCGGTCATTGCAATTGATGGGCCCACCGCCTCAGGCAAAGGTACGGTGGCAATGCAAGTTGCCAACCGTCTTGGATTCCATTATTTAGACAGTGGCGCCCTGTATCGTTTAGTAGCGCTTACTAGCCAACAAAAGGGTATTTCACCATCCGATTACCGCGCTTTGGGTGAGCTTGCCCTCACCATGCAGATTGAATTTAAAAATGAACTAGTTTTCCTCGGAAATCTAGATGTCACAGAGGCCATTCGAAACGAGTCGATTGGGGTTTTGGCATCTCAAATTGCAGTTTATCCAGAGGTGCGAGATGCTCTATTAGCCCTCCAGAGGGGGTTTCGAAGGAGTCCAGGCTTGGTGGCCGATGGCCGAGATATGGCGAGCCGGATCTTTACGGATGCCGTTTTAAAGGTATTTTTGACGGCCAGTGTGCAGGCTCGGGCGGAGCGTCGATATAAGCAATTGATCGCTAAGGGAATTTCTGCTAGAATGGATGTCCTTTTGCAAGATTTGCAGGAACGTGATGCCCGCGACATTCAACGAGCAACCGCGCCTTTGAAGCAAGTAGAAGGGGCTTATTTGCTCGATACCTCGAAGTTATCCGTTGATCAAGCAGTTGAGCAGGTACTTTCTTGGTACCAAGTTGCAAGTCGTAAATAGAAATTAGAAGTTGAAGTTTGGCGCTTAAGTTAGCACCTACGGTAAAAACCGCTAGCTTAAGTTTTATTAACCTAACCCGTCAGTAATTGGCGGCACAAAGTGAACCTCATGTCTGAATCTTTTGCAGCACTATTTGAAGAATCCCTAACCCGTTCTAATATGAAAACTGGCCAGGTTATTTCGGCCGAAGTTGTTCGTATTGATCATAATTTTGTGGTTGTTAATGCCGGCCTTAAGTCCGAAGCATTCATACCCGTTGAAGAATTCCAAAATGACCAGGGCGAAATCGAAGTTAACCCTGGTGATTTCGTATCCGTCGCAATTGACGCCTTAGAAAATGGCTATGGCGATACGATTTTGTCACGCGATAAGGCAAAACGCCTAGCATCTTGGATGAACCTTGAAAAAGCCCTCGAGGGGGCTGATATCGTTACTGGTACTGTTACCGGTAAGGTAAAAGGTGGATTGACCGTTATGGTGAACGGTATTCGTGCCTTTTTGCCTGGATCACTCGTTGATACCCGCCCCATTAAAGATACCAGCCCTTACGAAGGCAAGACGATGGAGTTCAAGGTCATTAAGCTTGATCGTAAGCGCAATAACGTTGTTCTGTCTCGCCGTGCTGTGGTTGAAGCTAGCCAAGGTGAAGAGCGCGCGAAGATGATGTCTAATCTCCAAGAGGGCAGCGTTGTTCAGGGCACCATTAAGAATATTACCGATTACGGTGCATTCGTTGATCTTGGTGGTATTGATGGTCTTCTTCACATTACCGACTTGGCATGGCGTCGCGTACGCCACCCCAGCGAGATGCTGACCGTTGGTCAAGAGGTAACTGCGAAGATTCTGAAGTTTGATCAAGAGAAAAACCGTGTTTCCTTGGGTATTAAGCAGTTAGGCGACGATCCTTGGGTTGGTATTGCGCGTCGTTACCCTCCAAACACACGTCTTTTTGGTAAGGTTACTAATCTGACCGATTACGGCGCGTTCGTTGAAATTGAGAGCGGCATTGAGGGCCTAGTTCACGTGTCAGAAATGGATTGGACCAACAAGAATGTGGCCCCAAGCAAAGCTGTTGCCTTGGGAACCGAAGTAGAGGTGATGGTCTTAGACATTGATGAAGATAAGCGTCGTATTAGCTTAGGTATTAAGCAATGCAAAGCAAACCCATGGGAAGAGTTCTCACGTAGCCATCAAAAGGGTGACAAGATCAAAGGGGCAATTAAGTCTATCACCGATTTCGGCGTCTTCATTGGCCTGCCTGGCGGAATCGATGGTTTAGTTCACCTATCTGACTTATCTTGGAATGAGCCTGGCGAAGAGGCTGTTAAGGCCTTCAAGAAAGGAGATGAATTAGAAGCTGTTGTCTTAGCAATTGATGTTGAGAAGGAGCGTATCTCCCTTGGTATCAAACAAATGTCAGGTGATCCCTTTAACAACTTTACGTCGACCAGTGATAAAGGCAGCATGGTCACCGGTACTGTGAAGAGTGTTGATGCTAAAGGTGCTGTGATTGCCCTCGCTGATGAGGTGGAGGGTTATTTGCGTGCCTCAGAGATCTCAACCGATCGCGTTGAAGATGCGCGTAATGCTCTGAAAGAGGGTGATTCTGTCATTGCCATGATCATTAATATCGATCGTAAGTCACGTTCGATTAATTTATCGATTAAGGCAAAAGATAGCGCTGATCAACAAGATGCCATGAATAAGTTACAGGGCGATGCTGGCTCTGGTACAACCAATCTTGGTGCCCTGTTGAAGGCGAAGATGGATAATCAAAACTAAGGTGATTCCGCCACCCATGCGGTGGCGGGCTAATTAGACTATGTCAGATCAAGAGCACCAAGCGATAACCCGTTCTGAGCTTGTTGAGAGCCTTGCGGAGCAGTTTCCGCAACTCTTGCCTCGCGATGTTGAGCTAGCAGTAAAAACCTTGCTAGACACCATGACCCAAGCCTTAGCTGAAGGAAAGCGCATTGAGTTACGTGGTGTGGGTAGTTTTGTTTTGCATCATCGACCCGCTCGTACTGGACGCAATCCCAAATCGGGTGAGAAGGTTCTTATCCCAGAAAAGCGCGTTCCCCATTTCAAGCCGGGTAAAGAACTCCGTGAGCGCGTTGATTACAAGCCGCTCGATCAAAAAATTATTCTTGACTCAGGTAGTTCGGGTGCCTAATCCTGTAGTGGCAGATCTCCTAGGGATCTAATAATAGTTCGTCTATTCATTTGCCACTGAAATGATTCAAATTGAAACCGGTTGGTTACTCCTGATCCCGATCTTTTTTGGTTTGGGTTGGCTAGCTTCACGCTGGGATTTGCGCTTAGAGGCACGCCAGGATGAGCGTGAGCGA
>VGIH01000039.1 GCA_016867965.1 Betaproteobacteria bacterium
ATGTCATCGTGCGTGAAGGCTTTAGGAGTCTCAATGAGCCCGATGAAAATGAAGAAGATATGCTCGATCGCGCCTGGGGTCTGTCGCCCCAGTCCCGTCTGTCGTGCCAAGCCATCGTAGCTAAAACGGATTTGGTCATTGAAATCCCCAGGTATTCGATTAATCACGCCAAAGAAAATCATTAGTTCTCAATTCTATGTTGGGTCGAATTCGCCAAAAGCAAATTGATTCAATCGAAGCGGTATCAGTCAGCCCCAATCCGATTATTTGTCCGATTTGTGAGCGTGAGATTCCTCCTGCTCAAATGGATGCGCATCATCTCATTCCGCGCTCAAAAGGTGGTAAAGAAACACAGTATCTGCATCGCATTTGTCATCGTCAGATCCATGCTCTATTTACCGAGACGGAGTTGGCCAGGCGCTTGAACTCTGCCGATGCAATTCGTGAGCATCCGCAGATGCAACGCTTTATTGAGTGGGTCAAAAATAAGCCAGACGGCTTTTATGAGCGGGTTGCCAAAAGCACCCGCCTTAAAGAGCGGTAACTTTATTCGTCTTCCCGGCGCAAATGGGGAAACAAAATCACATCACGAATATTCGGTACATCGGTGAGTAGCATCACTAATCGATCGATACCAATACCGCAACCTCCAGTCGGAGGCATGCCATATTCAAGTACCCGAATGAAGTCGTGGTCAAAATACATCGCCTCTTCATCACCGGCATCTTTTTGCGCCACTTGCTTGCGAAAACGTTCAGCCTGATCTTCGGCGTCATTGAGTTCTGAAAAGCCATTGGCAATTTCACGGCCGGTAATAAAAAGCTCAAAGCGCTCGGTCACGCCTTTGCGGGAATCGGACTCACGTGCTAATGGGCTCACTTCAATGGGGTAATCAATAATGTAGGTTGGATCCCAAAGATGCTCCTCAGCCACCAGTTCAAATAAGGCGAGCTGCAGGGCACCTAAGCCAGCGTTTTTTATCGCAGGGGCATTGAGATCCTCGCCACCTTTTTTTAGTTCGCCTCGAATAAATTCAGGATCCTCTAGCTGAGTAGCGGTATAGGATTTCTTTGAGAGCGGGCTGTACTTTAAGATGGCTTCAGTAATCGTCAAGCGATCAAAGGGCTTGGCAAGATCGAGAGGCCGACCTTGGTGAGTGAGGGTCGCGGTTCCTTGGGCATCGATGGCAGCGCTGCGAATGAGGTTTTCTGTGAAATCCATTAGCCACCGATAATCCGTATAGGCTGCATAAAACTCCATCATCGTGAACTCAGGATTATGGCGAGGGCTCACACCTTCATTACGGAAATTGCGATTAATCTCAAAAACGCGTTCAAAGCCGCCTACGATCAGGCGCTTTAGATATAACTCCGGAGCGATACGCAAAAACATTTGCATATCGAGTGCATTATGGTGAGTAATAAACGGTTTCGCGGCAGCACCACCGGGGATCGGGTGGAGCATCGGCGTTTCAACTTCCATAAACTGTGCTTCGGTCATGTGACGACGTAGCGATGTGATCACCTTGCTGCGTGCTAAGAAGGTATTTCGACTATCTGGATTCACAATCAAATCGACATAGCGTTGCCGATACTTCAATTCTTGATCAGCAAGCCCATGGAATTTATCGGGAAGCGGGCGCAAGGACTTACTTAAGAGCCTTAATATCGAACACTCAATCGAAAGTTCACCTTTATTGGTTTTAAATAAGTATCCTTCGGCTGCAATAATGTCGCCAAGATCCCAATGTTTAAATGCCCCATGAATATCACTGCCGGTGAGATCATCGCTAATGTAAAACTGGATTTGACCGCTGCGATCTTGAATGGTTGCAAAGCTGGCCTTGCCCATCACGCGCTTGAGCACCATCCGACCGGCAACTTTGACATGAATACGTTTATTCGCTAATTCTTCTTTATTAAATGAGTCGTAATGCTGATGAAGATCAGCTGCCAAGTGCGTTGGTACAAAATCATTGGGGTATGCAATTCCTGCTTGGCGCAGCTTTGCTAACTTCTCACGCCGCTCGGCAATTATGTGATTTTCATCCTGCGCTGGAATCGATGGGTCTTGTTGGTCTAAGTTACTCATAGCAGAATCTTACACGCCCTGTTTTAGGCTAGCCTCAATGAAAGCGTCAAGATCACCATCCAAGACTTTCTGAGTATTGGAGATCTCAACATTGGTTCGTAAATCTTTAATGCGACTTTGGTCAAGTACGTAAGAGCGGATTTGGTGCCCCCAGCCAACATCGGTTTTGCTGGCCTCCAACTTGTCTTGCTCGGCTCGGCGTTTACGCATCTCATGTTCGTATAAGCGCGACTTGAGCATGCTCATTGCTTCAGCCCGGTTGCGATGTTGGCTTCGATCATTTTGGCATTGCACCACAATGCCTGTTGGAATATGCGTAAGACGAACCGCAGAGTCAGTTTTATTAATATGCTGACCACCAGCACCCGATGCGCGATACGTGTCGGTGCGAATATCGGCGGGATTGACCTCAATCTCAATGAAGTCATCAATTTCGGGATAGACATAAATACTGGCAAACGACGTGTGGCGACCACCGGATGAGTCAAATGGTGATTTACGAACTAAGCGATGAACACCGGTTTCGGAACGGAGGTGACCATAGGCATATTCCCCATCGACTTTGATCGTGGCACTTTTAATGCCGGCGACATCGCCATCCGACTCTTCCAAAATTTCTGTTTTATAGCCTTTGCGCTCGCAGTATTTGAGGTATTGGCGATACAGCATGCTGGCCCAGTCGCATGCTTCGGTGCCACCAGCCCCAGCCTGAATATCAATAAAGCAGTTGCAGGGATCCATTTCATTATGAAACATTCGCCTAAACTCGAGATCGGCAATAATCGTTTCATATGAGGCAGCATCAGCCTCAAGCGATAACAAGGTATCTAAATCATTCTCAGCACGAGCCAGGTCCATCAGCTCCATACTGCTAATAATATTTTGTTGCAAATCGGTTAGGGTGTTAACAACGCCTTCGAGCAATTTTTTTTCTTTGCCAAAGGCTTGAGCTTGTTTAGGATCATCCCAGATTTTGGGATCTTCCAAAATACGATTGACTTCAATTAGACGGTTCGACTTTGCATCAAAGTCAAAGATACCCCCGAAGGGCTTGCTCGCGAGCGAGGAGATCTTTGAAGGCGTTGGTAATTTGATTGAGTTGTTCGGCTTCCATGAGCGAATTATACGGGTAAGCGGCTATGGGAGTGAATCGTTAGCAGCTTCAATGATCAGTTGAATACGAGCCTCTTCACGAAAACGATCGCTCACTAGCCGAAATGCTAAAAATGTATTTTGCGGTAGTGTTTGAGTGCGATTAAACCAAACTCCAGCAAGGACGGGAGCGAGGTTTTCGTTCTTCAACAGAGGGCGAAGTTGAAGGCGTAAATGCTTATCCTTCATGAGTGATTGCTGAAGCACCTCGAATTCACCATAGAAAAGCGGTTGCGGAAAACCTTGTCCCCAGATTTCCTGCATCAAGCGATCGGCGACTTCAACGGTGAACTGATCGGGGCCCAAAGAGCCATCATGGATACAGCGCCGTTGCAAAATCTCATCATCGAGCAAGCTTGCGCTGATTTCGCAAAAGTGATGCTCAAAGTCATCAAAGTCAGATTGGCGAATGGTGAGTCCTGCTGCCATGGCATGACCACCAAACTTCAATATCAAGCCAAGGTATTTTTTAGATACCAAGTCAAGGGCATCACGCAAATGAAAACCCTGAATCGATCGACCGGAGCCGCGAAGCAATGGGGTACCGGATTCATCGTCGGCAGGCGCAAAAACGATGGTTGGGCGATTAAAGCGCTCTTTAAGTCGCGAAGCAACAATACCCACCACACCTTGATGCCAATCGGGATGCCATAAGCAAAGCGCAGCTTGCTCATTCATTGATAAATTAGCTAGGCTCGCAAGCGCAGATTCTTGCATCCCAGACTCAATCACGCGCCGCTCTCGATTAATGCGGTCAAGCTCCTGCGCAAGAGACATTGCTCGAGTTTCATCGTCACACAGGAGTAGCTGAATCCCTAAGCTCATATCTGCTAAGCGTCCTGCAGCATTTAAGCGAGGCCCAATGGCAAATCCCAGATCAAAGGGGCTAGCGGTTCTCGGGTCTCTTGCGGCCACCTCAAATAAAGCTAACAATCCTGCTGGAGCTTGACCTTGACGTATTTTTCTAAGACCGTGTGAGACCAAAATACGGTTATTGCGATCGAGTTGGGCAACGTCTGCCACTGTGCCAAGTGCCACCAAACTAAAGAGCTGCTCGAGTTTTGGTTGAGTTGCATTTGTGAATACACCACGTTCGCGTAAGAGGGTTCGTAAGGCAATTAAAACGTAGAACATCACCCCAACCCCAGCAAGTGCCTTGCTTGCAAATCCACACCCGGGTTGGTTGGGGTTCACAATGGCGAGTGCATTTGGAAGTTGATCGCTCGGTAAGTGGTGATCAGTGACCAGAACATCAATGCCATGCGTCTTGGCGTAGTCAATTCCTTGGTGGCTCGCAATCCCGTTATCAACCGTAATTAAGAGCGATGGTCTTGGATTGAGTTCAAGTGCCATATCAACTACTTCAGGGGTTAGGCCATACCCCATGGTGAAACGATTTGGAACCAAGTAGCCAAATTGCTCCTCTGAAGCCCCTAGCATGCGTAATCCTCGCATCCCAACGGCGCAAGCCGTTGCACCATCACAGTCGTAATCGGCGACGATTACCAAGGGTCGTTTTGAGGCAATGGCATCCGCCAATATTCGCGCCGCCGTCTCACATTCTTTTAGCGAAGCGGGTGGCAATAACTGCTTTGCCTCTAGATTTAATTCGGAATGGTCTTGAATCCCTCGGGCTGCATACAAGCGAGCAAAGAGTGGATCTAAACCATGCGCTTCTAAATGTTCAACAACGTCATCGGGGTAGGCGCGTTGGCTAAAAACACTCATGCCTTTAACTCGTCCCAAGTTGGTGGTTGATTTTTATGCCAAAACTTCCATGCCGTACCCTGATAGTCTTTGGCCCGAAGCGTTCGTTTGCGAATGCTCCCGGGAAAATCAATTACCGTAATTTCAAGGTCAGACTCCAGCACGGCTTGCATCAAGCGAGGCCATTCTTTATGCATGCCCTCTAACCATACCAAGGTATTGCTTGGCTGCTGTTCCCACTGAAGAGACTCGGAGTTTAAAAGGGGGATGCCACGTTGTGCAGCAATTGATGTCATCCAGGGATGATCACTAATAACTTGACTTGCATTGGTTAATTCAGGCGAATAAGCAATATCGGTTGCTTTACCAATTCCATAGATCCATACCGAATTAATCCGAGGCAATCCTTGGGCCTCGCGTGCCTCATTCATCGGGTGAATATGCCAGCGCATTTGGATCTCATTTTGAATCTTGCGCCACCGTTTAGCCAATTCAGGTACCACAGTATCTTTAGGGAGCCACCAATCGATATTGCGTCCTTTGGCTTGCGCCACACTGTGGGTGTACAGCGACGCATAATCACTTGCGGCATAAACCCAGGTATGGCCATGATTTGAGATCGGTATCATTCCCTCTTCACCGAAGATGGTGTTTGCCTCCTCCATCAAGACGGTGACTTCATTTTGGGGTATGGCCAGCTCCGATAATGGAAGTAAGACGAGATGATCGCGGGTTGCATGCAGATGAACCGGTTCAATGCATAGCTGAACTTGATTATTCGGATTTTGATGCAAGGCGCTACCAAGAGCAAATGAATCGCCAATCAGATAGCGTTCATGCGGTAAGGCTTTGGGCGCACGCTCAATCGCGTGGTCGAACTGATCCTCGCCGGATAGAAGAATGCTAATTTGTCGAGTCATGACCCTAATTTTAGGTGGCAATTACTCAACTTGCTCAGTACGTAGCGCCAATTGCTTAAACTGTGACAATGTGGAAGATTCCAATTGAACTGGAGATAGGACTTAAGTACACGCGCTCGCGGCGTAGGAAGGCGGTTGGTCAGCGCGATGGATTTCTTTCGTTTATCTCTGGGATCTCCATGGCTGGGATCGCATTAGGGGTTGCGGCGCTCATTGTGGTGCTGTCCGTCATGAATGGGTTTCAGAAAGAGGTGCGAGACCGCATGCTTTCGGTTCTCTCGCACATTGAAATTACCTCACCCAATGGCTTATCGGACTGGGAGCCAATCGCCGATACGCTTGCAAAGCAAGCGCATGTTCTCGGGGTTGCACCAATGGTGAGCTCGCAAGGTCTTCTCTCTCGAGCTGAATCGATGCGCGGGGTTGTTCTACGGGGGGTTGATCCAGCCTTAGAGGGTCGAGTATCGGATTTGCCCAAACAATTAATCGTGGGCTCAATCAGTGATTTGAAGCCTGGACAATTTGGGGTCGTACTTGGAACGCAGTTAGCGGGAACACTTGGTATTCGGGTTGGTGATCGTGTAAACCTATTAGTTCCAGAAGGTGACCTAACCCCTGCTGGAATGATGCCCCGAATGAGGGCTCTTCAGGTTGTTGGCATGGTCGATAGTGGCCATTATGAATACGACAGTACCTTAGCGGTCATGCACTGGAAAGATGCCGCTGCCCTATTGCGAATGACCGACCCGACCGGTTTACGCGTTAAGGTCGATGACATGCAAAAGGCTCCAGAAATTGCGGTGCGCTTAGCGCAAGTCGTACCGCAAGCGCTTTGGGTTAGCGATTGGTCACGATCAAATCGTAATTGGTTTGCCGCAGTCCAAACCGAGAAAAAAATGATGTTCATCATCTTGACCTTGATTATTGCGGTGGCAGCATTTAACTTAGTTTCGACCTTAGTCATGACGGTGACGGACAAGCAGGCGGACATTGCGATTTTGCGAACTATGGGCGCAAGCGCTGGATTAGTACAACGTATATTTTTAGTGCAAGGTTTGGCAATCGGCCTATTGGGCTCACTGCTTGGGGTAGGGTTTGGATTACTCATTGCTCTAAATATTGATGTGATCGTCCCGTTTATCGAGACCCTCTTTCGGGTGCAGTTCTTACCGAGGGACATTTATTTCATTAGCCAGCTGCCATCGGATGTGCGTCTTGACGACGTATTGAAGGTGGGCATCATGGCATTTGTCCTTTCGATTCTTGCGACGATTTACCCAAGCCGTAGAGCGGTGCAAGTCAAACCGGCCGAGGCCTTGCGCTATGAGTAAACCCGTTCTCAAAGCCTCTTATCTTGCAAAAACCTATGGCGCAGGTGTCAATGCGGTCGAAGTCCTTAAATCGGTTGACTTGGAGTTAAGCCCAGCCGAGAAGGTGGCCATTGTCGGCTCATCAGGGTCTGGTAAGAGCACCTTACTTCACCTTTTAGGGGGATTGGATACAGCTAGTGCTGGTGAGGTGGAATTGGCTGGTCAATTGCTCAATCGGATGAGCGCAAAAGATCTCGATCGGATCCGCAATCAACACTTAGGGTTTGTGTACCAGTTTCATCATCTGCTTGATGAATTAAGCGCATTAGAGAATGTTGCTTTACCCCTTCGAATTCGAGGTTTGAGTCGGGAAGAGGCAGAAGCGCCAGCACAGATTCTGTTGGACGCAGTTGGTTTAGGAAAGCGTCTTCATCACACCCCGGCGGAGTTATCGGGAGGTGAGCGTCAACGCGTTGCCGTGGCGCGCGCTTTAGTTGGAAAACCGGATTGCGTATTGGCCGATGAGCCAACCGGTAACTTAGATACCGAAACAGCTGATCGAGTATTTGATTTAATGCTTGATATTGCTAAAGAGCAGGGCACCGGATTTTTGATCGTGACGCACGATCCAGTTCGGGCCAAACGCTGCGATCGTATTTTGCGCCTGACTCGCGGCATACTCGAGCCATTTAGGAAATAAGCATTGATGTGGCTTGATACCCATTGCCACCTCGATGCCCCTGAATTTTTGAGTGATATCGAGAGCATCGTAAAGCGAGCAAACCACGCTGGCGTAGCAGGCATCTTGTTGCCCGCTGTAAGGGCTCAGGATTTTGAGGCCGTTCAAGAAATCACCCATCGGTTCAAGCACGAGATTCCATATCTGGTCTACACCCTAGGCATTCATCCGCTGTATACCGATCGCGCCAGCGAGAGTGATTTAAAAACGTTAGAGACTGCAGTAGTCAATGCTAAAAATGACCCTCACTTTGTCGGTATTGGTGAAATTGGTCTAGATTATTTTGTCGCTGAGTTGGATCCGCATCGACAAGCATTCTTTTTTCATGCGCAACTGGATTTGGCCCAACAATATCAACTGCCGGTGATCTTGCATGTCCGTCGTTCTCAAGACATGATTTTGAAGGCGCTTCGTCAACGAACCATTAGTGGCGGTATTGCCCATGCTTTTAATGGCAGTTTTCAGCAGGCTCAGCAATTTATTAATTTGGGATTCAAATTGGGTTTTGGGGGTGCTGCGACCTATGAGCGTGCTTTGCAAATTCGCCGGCTGATTCAAGAACTACCGATCGATGCCATCGTGACCGAAACCGATTCACCGGATATTCCACCGGCATGGTTACGCTCTGAACAAGAGCGACGCAACGAGCCCGCATTTTTACCTCGGATTGCCCGGGTGTTGGCTGAAATCCGTGGGGTTGCACCGAGTGATCTGTCTCATGCGGTTGTGAATAATGTTTGTAAGGCGTTGCCGCGTTGGAAAAAAATCTTTAATTAATCCATGATTATTATGAAATGCTAAAAAGGAATAACAATTTCTTTTGGTTTTTGCTTGTGGTCTTCGCCACACTGACCGCGAATGCCTCTAATGCAGAATCATCCTTTGCTACCGAATCACGCTTTAGTTTGACTGATCAAACAACGCTTGCATATCGCCAGTGGGCGGCCGAGGATCCCAAGATAGTTGTTCTTGGTGTGCATGGTTTTAATGATTACAGCAAGTCCTTTAACGCACTTGCGAAGGCTTTGGTGGAGCAACTTCATGCGGTGGTCTATGCCTATGACCAAGGTGGCTTTGGTGCAAATCCAAAGCCAGGCATCTGGGTGGGCGAGGACCGCTTGGTTCAGGATCTGCGAGAAATTGCCCAACAACTTAGGCAGCGTCACCCCAATCTTCCTCTTGTGATCGTGGGTGAGAGTATGGGGGGTGCGGTGGTGCTGCGCGCCAGTACCGAGACACCGGGTCTCAATGCCGACAAGCTCATTTTGCTTGCACCGGCGATCTGGGGTGCTGAGGCCATGCCTTGGTATCAACGACTCAGTCTGCGCGTATTTAATTTGATCGCGCCCGACTTCACCTTCACGGGCCGAATTGTTCAAAATTTCGGGATTCGACCTACCGATGATCTTGATGTGGCAAGAGATCTTAGCCGTGATCCCCTAGTTATCAAAGAAACGCGTGTAAAAAGTTTGTATGGACTAACTCAACTCATGGGGCAAGCGCTCAATCATCCCACCGCATTACCAGTCCCGACACTCGTGCTTTATGGTCTTAATGACAAAATCATTCCGCCTGAACCGGTTTGCTATTGGCTCACGCGTCTCGCAACAATTTCTTCGAATGACGCATCCAATCTGCGATTGATCATCTACCCCAATGGCTGGCATATGTTGACCCGACAGTTGGAGGCTAAGGTCGTCATTCAAGAAATGGTGGAATGGATTGGAGGTGTGAATCTGCCTAAAGCAACCAGTCCTTTACTAGAACTCGTAGTGGCCAAGGATATGGTTTGCCAAAAGGCATCGCCCTGAGTACTAAAAAGTACAAATAATCCGAGCGAACAAAAAAATAGTCCTCGAAGTTTATTGTGACTTAAATACCTTCAAGGACTTAGTGTGCATTTTCTTAATAAGTGATGAGTTAATTAGTAATTTATAAAATCTACAGTGAAATTTCTACGGCTAATCAAGTAGCCATATCTTAGTGATACTTGTCATCAAATTGAATTTCACTACGAAGTGAAATAAATTTAACCTTATAGTTTATTCATGCCTGATGTTATGAAGTAGCGGATAATTAGGCTCGATAACGCGCAAGAAAGCGAGCATAAAGACTGATAAGAGCTTGTAATAAAGTGGCAAAAATTGCGGCTGGTATTGCTCCAGCAAGCATCGTCTGAGTGTTATTAGTGGCCAATCCTTGTGCTATTCTTTCACCATAACCCCCCGCCCCCACAAATGCTGCAATGGTCGCTGTACCCGTTGCAGTAATAGCAGCAATTTTGACACCACTAACGATACTTGGGATGGCTGCAGGTAATTCAATTTTAATTAAACAGACCCATCGATTAGCTCCTAAAGCTCTGGCGGATTCGCGTAAAGATGGATTTACAGTAGATAGCCCTGTATTAGTGTTTTCAATAATTGGAAGCAAGGCATATAGAGATAATGCAGTGATTGCTGGTATTGGTCCAATCGTTTGAAAAATTGTGATGAGGAAAGCTAATAATGCAAGCGATGGAATCGTTTGAAAAACTCCGGATATATATAAAATTGGATTCCCTATAGAGGGATTTAGAAAGGTCAAAATCCCTAGTGGAATACCAATAATCATAGCAACAAATAATGAAAAAAACACTAATAAAGAGTGTTCGAAACTCAAACGTAAAAAATCTTGACCAAATAATTGCTTCATAAATGAGATAGGCGAGGTAGATATTTGCTCTTGAGTGATAAATAATTGTGCGGTACTCGAAAAGCTTAAACCCCGCACTTCTACATTAGCATTCATGTTTCTCATCTCTATTTGAGAAATCTTTTGTGATAAACCCTCTAAAGCTAATAAGGCATTCGGTTTGTCTTTAAAACTTTCGATTCGGTAAAGTAAAACAGCTTCATATGTAGGAAAAAAACTTTTGTTATCTACTAGTAGGATAATGTTTTCATTACTTAGTTGCGCATCTGTTGTGTATGCGTCAATTAAATCAACTTGTTTCTTTTCAAGAGCAGAATAACTAAGGCCATGATCTAGTCCTTTCGCATTGAGGTTTGCAAGATCGTAAATTTTCTGTAAAGCGGACCATCCGTCAGGTCTTCCCAAAAATTCATGTGAAAAGCCAATCTTGAGACCTGGATGGTTTATAAGATCAGAAATTGAAGTAATCCCTAGATCTATCGCCTGATCTTTTCTCATCGCTAGGGCATAGGAATTTTGAAAGCCTAGTAATACACCCGCCTGTATTTTGAGTGGTAGTAATTTTTTGTTGATCTGCTCCAAAGAGAGAGTGTCATGCTGTTTTAAAATTTCTTTTGTAATGGTTCCAAGATATTCTGGGTAGATATCGATGTTGCCTTGCAAGAGTGCACTAAAAAGGATAGTTGTATTACCTAGCCCTAATTTAGTTTTAATCTCGTAATCTGAATTATTTTTAAGGGTCTGTGCAACAATCTCAGCCAAAATATACGACTCTGTAAAGCGCTTACTCGCTACCGTTATAGTTTCAATATTTTTACTAATACTTTCGGCATTTGATATTTGTGGAAAGCAAAGAAACAAGATGATGAAATAGAATATAAATAACTTAAATCTCTTGATGATTAGGCTGCCTAAAAAGTTTATTTGTATCTTCATCAAATCTATATACGCTAATTAATAAGGATTAACTACTCTTAGTTTCATAATCTATCAAACATGCAACGACCCCTTTAGCGGTGTCGGCCGTAATTTGGATCTGACGGGTAAAATTAAACATATCAGGTTAAAAGCGGTAATGCAGTAATGTATTGGTATCTAACTTATTATCAGTAATATGGTCTTGTGCTTTTTACCTAAGCTTTTTGCAAGAACTTAGATAGATTAGTTTGTGTATTAATAAGTCGAGCTACGCTAGCCTGATACAAAGAAATAGTCATTTTGTTCCTTCAGATTAAAAATAGAAGGTATAAGCATACTCGTATTAGAAATTAAGTTTTATTTATGTGTCACTTTTGAGAACCTTCTAATGGAACGATTACCTTGTATTGAAATTGAGACCGCTGCGCACCCCACCGCAGCCGTAATTTGGCTTCATGGGCTTGGCGCTGATGGCAATGACTTTGCCTCCCTCTTACCACAACTTAATTTGTCGTCATGTCCGGGGATACGTTTTATCTTCCCTAGCGCTCCTAGCATGGCAGTAACCGTGAACGATGGTTATGTGATGCCTGCTTGGTACGACATTTTTGATAGAAGTCTGAACGATAAAGAGGATGAGTCTGGCATTGAGCGGTCGGCAAAGGCCATCCAAGCGTTGATTGAACATGAATGCAGTCGCGGCATTGCCCCTAATAAAATAATTTTGGCAGGATTTTCACAAGGCTGTGCGATGGTCTTGCATACAGGGCTGCGCTACCCGCAAGCCTTGGGCGGCATCATGGCCTTATCGGGTTACTTACCCCTCAGAGACTCCTTTATTAAAAACCGCACTCCCGCAAACCAACAGACCCCTATCTTCATGGCGCATGGTGAGTGGGACAGCGTAATTACACTTGATCGTAGTGAGGACTCTAAAGACTTACTCATAGATAATGGCTATACGGTGCAGTGGAATACTTATGCCATGGAGCATTCAGTACATCCCCATGAGCTTGTGGATATCGGAAATTTTCTGCGTCGGGTATTAGCTACCTAAGGCCATGCAGCTGAAGAAAATACTCACTTTGTGCCTCATGATGGTGCTGGGCGTTTTTCATCTCAGTTTGGCCATTGCGCAAACCATCCAATCGGATAAACAGTCCTTTAAGATTGTGCCACTCACACAAGGTTTGCAATATCCATGGTCAGTGGCTTTCTTACCCGATGGGCGACTACTCATTACCGAACGTGCAGGGCGCCTTCGGATCGTGCAAAAAGATTTCACGCTCGACCCCAAACCCGTAAGTGGATTACCCGACATCATTGCGGGCGGCCAAGGCGGATTATTTGATGTGGTCTTACACCCGCAGTACTCTAAAAATGGTTGGATCTATTTTGCTTACAGTGCACCTGGCTCAGGGGGTTGGGGTACCGCATTGGCACGCGGCAAACTCGTCGGTCACCAAATGACTAACGTGCAGGTGCTCCTTAGCATGGAGCCAAAGACTCGTTCTAATCTCCATTTTGGTGGGCGTATCGTCTTTGATGAGGCAGGTTATGTCTATCTCACCTTGGGCGACCGTGGTGACATGGCACGGGCACAACAGTTAGATGATCATGCTGGCTCGATTATTCGTTTGCACGATGACGGCAAAGTTCCTAAAGATAATCCTTTTGTGAACAAGATAGGAGTTAAGCCCGAGAAATTTACTTTAGGTAATCGGAATGTTCAAGGTGTGGCAATCCATCCTAAAACAGGAGAGGTTTGGACGCATGAACATGGACCGCAAGGGGGCGATGAGATCAACATCATTAAACCTGCGCGTAACTATGGCTGGCCCATTATTACCTACGGCGTTAATTACGGCTCTGGTACGAAGATTGGGGAAGGAACTACCAAGGCTGGTCTTGAACAACCTTTGTATGTCTGGGTTCCCTCGATTGCTCCCTCTGGGATGGCTTTTTATAAGGGGAACGTATTTCCCAATTGGAACAATAGTTTGTTCATTGGAGCCTTACGCGCAGAGACCTTAGTACGCCTGGAACTACAAGGAGACAGAGTGGTACAAGAGGAACGCTTACTCCAAGGAAGCATTGGACGAATTCGAGATGTGCGGGTTGGCCCTGATCAATACATCTACCTCTTGACCGACGAGCGCGCAGGAGGTTTATATCGGCTTGAACCCAGAAAATAGCAAGTATCTAAACGGACCAGATTGGGCCGATTTGACTTCATGAAAGTACTGTGCCAAATTAAGATCAAATCCTATCAATCTTAAGTAAATCGTCGATTCAAGGAAAGCACGATGCCTGACATTTATCGCTACATTACTGTTGCAGAGAAAACCATTCTGGTACTCATTGCCCTGTTTACGATTTATGCTGTGGGTATTGAAATGTGGAAAGTTCTGCAAACCGGTGACGTTGCCTTAACTGATTTGCTGCTCATGTTCATCTATGCCGAGGTCTTGGGAATGGTGGCCGGTTTTTATAAATTCCGCAAAATACCAATTACGATCCCAATTTTTATTGCCATTACTGCACTGTGTCGCTTGATTATCTTGCAAGGTAAGGGTGTCAATAGCGTGGATCTGATCTATGAGAGTGGAGCAGTTCTATTATTGGGAATGGCTGCTTTAGTAATTCGTTGGAATTTAATTAAATTAAAGCGTGATACTAGCGAACCTAATCTCTAGAGGGCGCAGTAATCAAAGCGCATCCTACTTTAAGTTATTAAGGATGATTTGGAGGATTTGTAAAACGAGCAAGAGAATTAGAGGTGATAAATCTAAGGCTCCCAGCTTCGGGATCAATCTTTGAATCGGCCCCAAAAGAGGCCTCATTAGGAGCGAGATGATGTATTGGGTTGAAGACCCTGCACTGAGCCACGTTAAAAACACATGGATAAAGATCAAGCCAATTAGACCTGTTATTGTTAGGTCAACTAAATTAACTATCGCGAGCAGCATGGCTGACACACTGAGCGAGCCAGTAATCAATAGGGACAACAGCAGAACTTTTACCAAAATTAGCAGGTAAGCTGCTAACAAACTTGAGCTGTCTAAACGCCCAATACTTGGAATCACGCGCCGCAGAGGAATTACAATCCAATTGGTTAGTGGAAATAAATACACCCCAACTAATTTACGTTGCTCAGGATCTAGTTGCGAACCAAACCATTGCATGTAGCAGCGCAAGAGACAGGCGCCAGCTGCAATACCCACTACTACAGAGAGCACGAGATTGATAATTTGAAGGATCATGATGAAATTGTAGAGGTTACATCTAATTGCATACCGACCTCCATTCAAGGTGGGGACGCAAAAAAGGCGAGCGCCTCTGCAATTAAAATCTGAGGGACCTCTTCAGGAATATAGTGACCGCTTGGCACCGTCTGACCCGTGGCATGATTCGCAAGTGCCTGCCAATCGGCTAGAGGATTAAAGCATGCATTGACTTGACCAAACTCTCCCCACAAGACTCGTATTGGCATCTCTAAACGCTTATCATCGACAAGCGTCTCGCGATCATGGATCAAATCAATACTAGCTGCAGCACGATAATCCTCGCACATCGCGTGCACACATGCCGGGTTACTCATAGCGGCAAGATACTCTTGCCAACACGACGGAGCGAAGATGCTTAGACCCGCATGGCGGCCGCCCATAAATTGCTGCATGAAG
>VGIH01000040.1 GCA_016867965.1 Betaproteobacteria bacterium
TTATCAATTGATAATTTGATATAGCCCATTACTTGTAAATTTTTAATACGTCCGTGAAGGGTTGCTTGAGATCCAAGCTCATGGGCGGTTAACAAATCGCCAACCAAAATTGTTTGTTGACGATCCAAGGCCAACATCACCCGATTTAATAACTGCTCCTCTGTAAAATCCAATTTCTTACCTAGATTAATGCGATCAAGAGCATCCAAGCAATTCAGAAAACGTAAATAAGACAAAGAGCGTTGTGGCATAAACCTTATTAGTTAAAAAAGAATAATATGCACACTATACTAAGAAAAATTTATTAACAATAATCATCGTCAACTTTTCATGGGTACGGCAAATTCTTCAACAGAATCAGTGATTTCTGTAAAAACGATTATTGCTTGCGCCCTCACTTATACCCTCTTGTTTTATCTAAATGATTGGCTGATCGCGTTCTTAGAAGCCGCCCCCGGCGTGAATTGGATTTATCTGCCAGCTGGACTTCGACTATTTTTAGTACTAATTTTTGGGTTGTCCGGAGCAATTGGCATTTCTATTGCCTCTACATTGATCACCTTTGAACGCGATCTGGACGATGACATCATTAGCATGATTGGGATTGGACTGATCTCAGGGTTTGGCCCTTACATTGCTCGTCTAGTGGTTGTTCGCAATCTCAAAATTAATGCTGATTTGAGTAACCTTAACATCCAGATGATCACCATTAGCGTGCTGGTCTTTGCTCTTTTGAGTACCGGTCTACATCAGCTATGGTTTGTGCTAATCGGTATACCGAGTGGCAGCCTCTCCAATGCGATTGCAATGCTGGTTGGCGATGTTTTAGGAGCTTTGTTGTTTATCTCCCTCTGTAAATTTGGGATTGATCTTTATAAAAAATTGATTAAGCGCGAATCGCTTTTTTAAACAATCGCTCCATCTCCATCCGAATTTTGTAAGCATCGGTTGATTTATCGATGAGTACATCATCCCAACAGAGACTTTGTCCTTTTTTTACCGGTCTGATGACTTTAATCTGGTGCGCTAAGCCCAGAGGTAATCCACCCATTGCGCTAGATTTATTCGCGGGTAATAACTTCCCCCATACGGTATAGCCACCCTCACCATCGAGGACATCGCCTGGATTAAGATCGCGCTTCGCAGTGGCAATGACATCGGCATTCCAACAATATGGCACTCCGGTAGCCTCCTTACGAAGGGCTACACTTGCAACAGACAGACCAACCTCAAGCCCAATTAAATGCCAACGCTTATAAAGCGTGAAATACCGTCCACTCGGATCCGTATGGGCTTTGTATTCCTCAAAGCAATTCTTAATATAGTTGGTTTCAGCCTCAACCGTGACCCAAACCCCCATGCGAATGTCGTATGGTATTTTTCGACCATCTTTTTCCAATGAAGAGATCACTTCAACCATTCCCTTTTGTTCCAAATGACCACCCTCTGAAATAGGCCGTGTGACGACAGGAATATCTTCGATACTGGCTGGAGGATATAAGAGACCATTACTAGGAACAGCTAGTCCAGTGGCATTGGCTACTGCCGTTGATTCAATAGCAGGCTTTGAGCCATCCAAAAAACTATTAAACATTTTGGGATTAAGACCGCCCTGTTTTGCCTGCTCAGGAGTTAAACCGTAGTAATTCCAAACTGTTTCTGGGGTTGAGTCGGCATAATGCGGCAACCATTGGTGTCCTCTTCCGGCTGCCACGACCGGGAAGCCGCATGTTCGGGCCCAATCCACCAAATCACAAATCAGTGCGGGCTGATCTCCAAAGGCAAGGGAGTAAATGACGTTCGCATCTCTCGCTTTTTTGGCCAACAGGGGTCCACAAAAAGCATCCGCCTCCACAGTGACGTTCACAACATGCTTACCCTCTGAAAATGCGTGCAAACAATGCTCGACCGCTGCAATAGGATTGCCTGTGCATTCCACAACAACGTCAACTGCTGGATGCTGCACAATCGCTTGCCAATCATCCGTCACATAGCATGTACGATCACGAAGCGCCAAATCAATCGATGAAGCCTCCAATTGAGTGGCATTCCAGCCAACGGTGCATAAATTCTGTTTAGCAACAGCGGGCATCAAATCTGCTACTGCTACTAACTGCACCCCAGGGGTCTTTGGGATCTGAGCTAAATACATCGAACCAAATTTACCAGCGCCAATTAATCCAATCCGAATTGGTTTTTGCTCAGCGGCACGCTGAAGTAGTTGTTGATAAAGACTCATAACTTGCTCTTAGGGCGTGGTTAATCGATTTTGTTGATAGTCTGTGATCGCTTGCATGATCTCTTCTTGGGTATTCATAACAAAAGGGCCATGTTGCACAATTGGCTCATGAAGCGGTTTTGCTGCAAGCCAAATGGCTTTAGCCCCATTCGCACCAGATTGCACAGTAACTTGATCGCCCTCACCCAAAACAAGAGCTGCCTGACGTGGGGCTCGCTGCGCTTGATCGCCAATTGATAAATCGCCTTCATAGACATAGATAAAGCTATGATGCGAGCTTGGTACCGGATGGCTAAAGACCTCATTACTGGATAAATGAATATCAAAGAACAGGGGTTCAGTACTTAAGCCGTGAATTGGGCCTTGAATGACCATACCATTCGATGACTGGCACCTCCCAGCAATCACCTTTATTAATCCACCATGCGGCAAATGAACTCTCGGAATGGATGCATCTTGAATATCTTGATACCCCGCAGGCTTCATTTTCTCGCGCGCGGGTAAGTTAATCCATAACTGAAACCCACGCATCGCACCACTTTCCTGCTGAGGCATCTCGGAATGAATGATTCCGCGACCAGCGGTCATCCACTGGACATCCCCACTTTTTAAGTGACCACGATTGCCCAAATGATCTTCATGCAACATGTGGCCCTCGAGCATATAGGTCACGGTTTCAAAACCACGATGCGGATGAGGCGGAAATCCAGCAACATAATCATTCGGATCATTAGATGAAAACTCATCGAGCATCAAAAATGGGTCTAAACGTTGCCGATCATGACCACCCAAACTGCGACGCAAGCGCACTCCCGCCCCGTCAGAAGTTGCAATACCGGGTATCACCTGGATCATTTGCCGATTCATGACTTACGCCTTTGGAGCTTGATCTTCAGGATGAATGTCTAAGGCAATGAGGAATCGAGACACCATGTTGTACGCTGCAATCACGGTTACCAGCTCAACTAAAACATTATTACCCAAAGCCGCCTGAAGTCGTTTCATTAATTCAGAATCGACCTGAATCGTTCGGGTCATTTGCAAGGTTAACTCGAGAGCATCCCGCTCCAATGGGCTAAACGGTGTTGGATCAAAATCATCTTCCCCCAAATGCCGCATTGCATCGACCTGCGCTTGGGTGCCTCCTGCTTTTAAAAAAGGTGGCGCATGATGGAAAAACTCATACTCAGCGCCATTGAGAACTGCCACACCACACATTCCGAGTTCGCGTAACTTAGGATCAAGTGACAGTTGTTGACGTACATTACCAATAAAATGATTCCAACCACGCGCTACTGGCTCGCTATGCAATAGCATTCGATCCAAATTAATGAGTTGGCCACCTCGCCGCTTACGAATCTCAGCGACCAGATCGGCCGGTTCTGCAAGATCTAGGGGCTGATATGGAATTAAACGATCGTTTGTCATTGGAATCAGAGATGTGTTTTAGTGATAGTAGTGTACCCATAAACTTGATCGATAATAGTGCCATGAATCAAGAACATTTGGGTCCCAATGCCCTTCCCATCCTCAATATTGCCGGCTATCAGTTTGTCCGGCTTGATGAGCTCGATCAGCTCAGAGAATCTTTTTATCAAGCTGCTTCAGAGCTGCGCCTTAAAGGGACCATCTTGTTATCGGAGGAAGGCATCAATCTATTTTTAGCTGGGCTAGAAACTAATGTTCAGAGTTTTCTTTCCTTTTTGCGAAATGATCCTCGACTGGCATCGTTTCAAACGAAGGATAGCTGGTCGGCAACGCAACCATTTCGTAAGCTGTTGATCAAGATTAAAAAAGAAATTATTCGCATGAATCATCCGACCATCGCCCCAGAAAAAGGGAGGGCAAAATTTATTTCTCCTAAGAAATTAAAAGAATGGCTCGATCGCGGCCAAGATGATCTTGGGCGCCCTGTTGTGATGATTGACACTCGAAATGGATTTGAAGTAGAGTACGGAACCTTTAAGAATGCGTTGCACTTTAATATCACTAAATTTAGTGAGTTTCCTCAAGCAATTGAAGAACGTCTACCCGAATTAAGCGATAAAACCCTTGTGAGCTTTTGTACCGGTGGAATTCGCTGTGAAAAATCAGGCCTATATTTGCGCGAGCGCGGTCTTGAACACAGCTATCAATTAGACGGCGGGATCTTACAATATTTTGAAGATATTGGTGGCGATCACTATGTGGGCGATTGCTTCGTCTTTGATGAGCGCGAAACCCTAGAGCTTAGCCTTTCTGCGAAGCCCCAGGGTCGACTCAAGCCTAAGAAAAATCCGGCTTAGTCAAGCTTAGTCAGACTTACCAACTAAGTTGAAATGCTCAACGGCAGGTGGTTGAGTGAAAAATGGGCCCACAATGCTTCGCCATTCAATAAACGCTGGGGATCCCCGAAAATCCACCATATGGTTCTCAAGGGTGTCCCAATAAATCATGAGTAGGTAGCGATTAGGCGACTCAATGCTGTGATTGACTTTAAAGCCCCGAAACCCTTTTGCGGGGGCGATGGTGGTACGAACCCCTCGTAAAATTGCCTCATTAAATTCAGCTTGCTTACTTTCATCGATACGTATATCAACCACTTCTAGAATCATTTTGTTTCCTCAGGATCACGTTTAAATATCAATTATCATCGATTTATTAATTGATTCTGCGAATTTGTATGCTTACCAAACCAATTATTGCTGTCTTAGGAGACTACGAGCGTTGCTTGCAAGACTATGCGAATTGGTCACAGATTCAAGCGCGTGCCGATGTGCGATTTTTCCATGAGCCCCTAGTTGGCGAATCACTCTATCGCGCTGTTCACGATGCGAATGCGATTGCATTAATCCGTGATCGGTCCCCATTTGATGCATCTCTCATCAAACGCCTACCAAACCTCAAGTTATTTGTTTTTACTGGGATACGTAATGCTTTACTAGATCACACCGCCCTACTTAATCAAGGGGTGACAGTCGCTTGTACACGCGGCGGGCCCTCTAAAGAAACCACTGCCGAACTCACTTGGGCTCTTATTCTTGCTGCCAGTAAGCAGGTAGTTAATCAGTCTCAGATGATCGGTGACGGCCAATGGCGTAATACCCATTCGGTGTTGCCCATGCTCCATGGACAACGTCTTGGGATTATTGGACTAGGCGGCATCGGTAACTTAGTCGCCAAAATAGGTGCTGCATTTGGAATGGAATTGGTTTGTTGGAGCCCAAATATGACCAAGGAGCGTGCGAATGCAGTGGGATGTGAGTTCTTACCACTAGAAACCCTTCTTCAAACCTCAAAAATTGTGAGTTTGCATTTGGTTGCCAGTGAGCGTACCAAGGGCCTAATTCATCGGGATCGCTTAGCGATGATGCGAACGGACTCTGTATTGGTGAACACCTCTCGCTCAAGCCTGATTGTGACCAATGATCTAATTGCAGCACTCAAATGCGGTAGGCCAGGACAGGCTGCCCTGGATGTCTTCGATCAAGAACCGCTACCAAAAGACTCGGAACTGCATCGCATTCCAAATTTACTCATGACCCCCCATCTCGGCTTTGTGGCTGAGCCTATTTTTAAGACCTTTGCTTCGGGCCTTGTCGATACACTGGATGCCTGGCTTCATGGTAAGCCCGTACCGATGCCCTACCCGGCAAATTAGAAGTCATGCAGCGAAGCCCGGCCCATTTATTCATTACGTTCACACTAATTGGTTTATCGGGCTTTGGGGGCGTACTACCATGGGCCCGAAGAACCTTAGTTGAGCAAAAGCAGTGGCTCACCTCGCAAGAGTTCAATGCGCTATTAGGTGTTTGCCAATTAGTTCCGGGGCCCAACATTGTGAATTTAGCAGTGTGTGTAGGCGAACGGTTTGGAGGGGTGCGAGGAGCATTTGCCGCCGTTGGGGGATTAATGCTCGCTCCAATGACCATCGTGATTTTGCTTGCTTTACTCTACGATCACTACGGCGAGTTTGAGCGCGTACAAGGTATTTTGCGAGGCATATCTTCCGTGGGTGTTGGCTTAATCGCAGCTACGGGATTTAAGATGCTTAAAGACGAACTGGATTACCCACCAATGCTGGCGGTAATTGCCATCAGTATCGTAATTGCAACCATCTATCAGTTAGCGCTTGGCTGGGTTGTCGCCATCACCTTGCCCCTCGCTCTAGCGGTTGCGTGGAGAAAAGCGCGATGATGATCGGCCTAGTTGGACTGTTTATCAAACTGTCCTTATTCTCATTAATTGCATTTGGTGGGGTCAATGCCCTACTTCCAACCTTGTACGACATCTCGGTTAATCAAGAGGGTTGGATTGATCCTCAAACGTTTATTCATTATTTTGCAATTGCCCAGGCAGCCCCTGGCCCCAACCTACTAACCGTCACCTTAATTGGCTGGAATGCCTTTGGCTTAGCGGGCGCACTGTTAGCGACTCTAGCTGTTTGTTGGCCATCGTGTATTTTGATTTTTTATCTACAGCGAGTCATCGCCAAACTTCGGCATTTGCAGTGGAAGAAAACGATTGAGTACTCAGCAAGCGCCCTTGCAGTTGGCTTAGTGCTGGCATCTGCTTGGCAGATTGCCATCCGAATTAATGGTAACTGGGCAGCCTATGCACTAACTATTTTTAGCATTCTGTTTGTCTTACTCAGTAAGCGCCATCCTCTTTATCTAATTGTCCTCGGAGCAATCCTAGGATTTTTTGGCTTTATTTGAGTGCCTGAACTGTCCAAATACCAAAAAAAGTTAGTAATAGGGATCCGCACACATGCATTAGGGCAAGGCCCAAAGCGAGCAGCAACTGATCGCGCTGCATCAGTTGCACCACCTCTGCTGAAAAACTTGAAAACGTGGTGAGCCCACCTAAGAACCCAGTGATGATAAAAAGTCGCCATTGTGGAGAAATCGTGGGTTGATCAATGAAATACGCCAGAGCAATACCTACTAGATAAGCTCCTAGGAGATTCGCCATTAGCGTTCCCATCGGAATGGTCGAGGAAAATGATGCTGCAAAACTATTAAACCAGGCTCGTAATAGCGCCCCAAGACCTGCTCCAAAAAAGATGGCGATGATCGATACAGAAGCGGTAGACATTCCCATAAGTGGGATTATGAATGATTACAAACTGGGCCGATAGCCCAGATAGGTTTGCTCACGAGAACGCTTGGTCAACACCAGTTGCCAAAGTTGTCCTTGGCCAGAGCGGAAAAATCCAGCACAACAGCATAAGTAATAGCGCCACATCCGATAAAAGCGCTTGGAATACTGGGTTTGTAACTGCGGCCATACGCGCTCAAAATTACTTAACCACGCCATCAGCGTTTTATCGTAATCATGTCCAAAGTTATGCAAATCCTCGACCAAGAACCGGCGCTCTAATGTTTGGGATAGCTCCACCAAAGACGGTAAATGCCCATTGGGAAATATATAGCGATCAATCCAGGCATCCGTTTTTTTAACCGTTACATAGCTACCGATAGTATGTAAGAGAAAAATTCCTTGATCGCTTAGCAAACGATGGGCGATATCAAAGTACTCCGCATAATTTTTTTGGCCAACGTGCTCAAACATCCCCACCGAAACGATCTTATCGAATGACCCCTCAAGATCGCGATAATCAATTAAGCGAATCTCGACCGGCAGACCATGGCAACGCTCAATCGCCAAGGCCTGTTGCTCGCTAGATACCGTGATGCCTAAAACCCTGACCCCATAGCGCTCTGCTGCAAATTTGGCTAATCCACCCCAGCCGCAACCAATTTCTAAGAGCGATTCACCAGGTTGAAGCTGGAGTTTTTTACAAATGAGATCAAGTTTATGTTCCTGTGCCTCATTTAAATCCCTGGCATGAGCCCAGAAAGCACAGGAGTAAATCATACGCGGATCGAGCATCGCCAAAAAAAGATCATTACCAACGTTATAGTGCTGCTCGCCTACTTGAAACGCCCGATCCTTGGATTGCAAATTGAAGAGTTTGGAGCGAGCGATTTCATAAAGAAGTCGGATTTTGCCAAACCTTGAACGCTCTCATCCAAATCGTGGCGCATTAAACGGCAAAAGAACTCATCAAGACGCTGGCAATCCCACTGCCCATCCATGTAGGATTCGCCGAGACCCAGTGACCAGGTGTGCAAAATTCGGTCAAAAACTATGGGATCATGCATCTGCATATCCCAAGGCTGAGTGCCGTTAACCGTGATACCAGCTTGCTGGAGGATTTGTTCGAGTACAACCGGGGTTTTGATATCGCCCGGAGGTGAATAACTTGCGGATTTACTGGACGCCATGGCAAGCGTTACCGATTTACCTCATCATGCTAATCGCACGGATGTCTAGCCAAATACGTAACCCATGTGCGCAGCAACTAAGGCAAACAAAATCGCTAAGCTCGTTGCAGCCGCCAACATCAAAACCAAGGTAATCATCTTTTTATTGATAACGTCTTTGCTTTCGTTTTGCCATTCGTTCATGGTGTACCCCTTTATCTAATGAATATAGGTCACATTATCCATATTTTGGGGGCCTATCGGCCTCGGCCGGCTTTACGCATCATGCCCTTACCGCCTCCAAACCCTTGTTGTGGCTTACCCCCCATGCTTTGAGGGCCCTTGCCTACGGGCGGGCGGGCCGGAAGCTTGGGAGCCTTCACGGCAGATTTAGCTAGGGGTTTCTTCTCATCGGTCACAATGGTCTCCTCTCGATATGATCTTAATATGATTTCTGACTATTCTATCCAAGCTATCGCAATTAATGCGATTCCTTTAGTTTTTGCCATTACGATCCATGAGGCTGCTCATGGCTACGCTGCTAAACGCTTTGGCGATAACACGGCTTTTCTTCTTGGTCGCGTCACACTAAATCCTATCAAACATATTGACCCTATTGGCACCGTTTTAGTCCCGATCGCACTGATTTTGGCAAACTCTCCTTTTTTAGTTGGCTACGCCAAGCCCGTTCCAGTTCGTTTTGATCAATTACGCAACCCTCGGATCGACATGATCTGGGTGGCACTGGCTGGGCCCGGCTCTAATTTTTTCCAGGCGATCGCTTGGGCCATGGCTTGGATTGCACTTCAGGGATTTGGGGTTAATGAGCCATTTCTGATCTCTATGGCCAAAGCAGGTGTCTTTTGGAATATTGGCCTCTTGGTTTTTAACTTATTTCCTCTGCCGCCATTGGATGGTGGTCGAATTTTGGCCGGATTACTTCCTTACCGCCAAGCCCTTTTATTAGGCAAATTAGAGCCATGGGGCTTCTTTATTGTCTTGGGCTTAGTATTCACCGGAATTATTTCTCAATGGTGGATGATTCCTTTGAGTGAGTTTTTCATCGCAATCGTTCGAAGATTAACCTACCCCCTAAGGATGCTTTTTGGGGCTTAGCTCCTTCAAACCCCGTGAAATATTTGCATCCTAAAATTGGAGTATCCTTATTTGAATCAATCCTAGTCTCATGGAGGATTTATGAATACTCAATCACTTCGCATATCCATCAAAGCTCTCATCCCGGCCCTTGCTCTTAGCCTTGCCACACCGGCCATGGCTCAATTTGCCAAGCCAGAAGATGCTGTTAAGTACCGTCAAAGTGCATTGACATTGATGGGCGCCCATATGGGCAGGCTTGCTGCTGTGGTTAAAGGTGAGGTTCCTTATAACAAAGAGGATGTGGTGCGGAATGCAGCCATTATCAGCACGCTCTCTAGCATGCCTTGGCAAGCATTTCCCGCCGGCACAGAGAGTGGAAAAACACCAGGGAAAAATGATGCTCTTCCAGTTATTTGGACTGAAAATGCCAAATTCAAGTCTGCTGCCGATAAAATGCAAGCTGCTGTAGCGGAGTTGAATACCGCCGCTCAATCAGGTAATCCGGAGAACTTGAAAAAGGCTCTGGGGGCAACAAGTCAAACCTGCAAAGCCTGCCACGACGACTTCCGTAAGAAATAACGTCTTGATAACTCGGCTTGGATAATCCGATCAGGCGATCAAAAAATACAAGCCGAGGCTAATTAGCAAGAACACTGCCAGCGCGAGCATGCGCTGGCGAAACGAATCAATCTCCACCTCTAAAGGTGGTTTAGTTTCAAGCGATTTATCCCCTGTGATCATTGGTCGGATTAAGTTTTCTCGTTTAACCAAGTGATAGTACGAAATTGCAGCAATATGTAACCCAACCAATACAAAAATTATGTATTGATTAAATCGATGAATGCTAGTGAGAAGCGCAACTGTGTCATTGGATACGTATTTTGCCAACGGTCCCTGGAAAAAAATATCGTCATCTGCAAACAGGCCTGTCAAAGCCTGAATCAAAATCACGCTTAGTAAGGCAATCACCGAGAGCGCGCCAAGCGGGTTATGGCCAAGACCACCATCGACTTGGCCTCGAAGAAAGGTTATTAGCTTCGCTGGACTGGGAATGAAATTAGTAAAGCGCGCATACCAAGATCCTATAAATCCCCAAATTACCCGAAACAGGATGAGTGCGAGTGCGGCATATCCGCAATAGGCATGCCACTGCATGGCATTGCCACCGATTTTGACAAACACAATACCGAGCACAATACAGATTGCTAAAGCCCAATGAAACAGGCGAGTCGGCAAATCCCAAACGCGAACTGGTGTACTCACTTTATTTAATTTCAGGAAGTTCTTTTTGCAAGAGCTTTAGCCCAGCACGAAGCAAATCATCGTAACGTTGACGCTCTGCTTTAATCGCATTTGCATCCCAGGAATAAAACCCTTGGCCCGTTTTCATTCCGAGTTTCCCAGAGTCGACCTTTTCTTTGAGGCACTGCGCAATCTCACCCTTATTATTCAGTGAGGGATAGATGCTGGCCCCTGCAGCAGCATGAATCTCGACACCCGCATGATCGCGCTGTAATACAGGGCCTGCCGCTAAATAACGAAACCCGAAACCAAAGCGCACCGCTTTATCAACATCCTCCGGAGTCACAATCCCTGCATCAATGAGATCAAAAGCTTCACGGGAGAGCGCATGTTGCAGCCGATTGGCCAAAAAGCCTGGTAAGTCCTTTTTAACTGTTACCGGAACCATGCCACATGCGGTCATCAAGCGAGTTAAGCTTTCAGCCACCAAACGCGAGGTTTTTTCACCATAGATCACCTCCACACAGGGAACCAAATGTGCGGGCATAAAAAAATGTAGGCCAATCATGCGCGCAGGGCTTTTTAAACCATTGGCAATGTCACTAATTGGAAAACTAGAACTATTGCTAGCAAGTACGGTTTCAGGATTAACTACCTGCTCAAGTTGGGCAAATAGATCCTGCTTGACTTCGAGTTTTTCTGGAACGCACTCAATGACTAAGTCAATTTCGGACCAATCAAAATGATTAAGTGACGCAACTACCGAAATTAAATGCAATAGGTGTGGATAACCAATTTCTTGTAATTTGGTTTCAAAATAATTCGGTAATATGGCACGGCGCTCAGGGCTTGCCTCAAAAACTTGGGTGGCACATCCCCCGCGCGCGCAGACGAGGGCAACATCTGCCCCCATCGTTCCACCGCCCACAATTAATACTTTGGTCTCAGCAGGATTAAATAGCATCTCAATTTCCCTTCAGTAGAGGTACTACGCCGTGTGCGGAAGGAACCATAAAATCAAAATCACATCCCACATCCGCCTGTGTAACCGTTGTTTGATAGAGATGCCGATAACCAGTTTTTGGAATATTTAAACGCTTTGCTGGTGTTTCAAGAGCAGCAATTCGGCGGTGAATTTCTGCATCATCAAGCTCTAATTGCAATAGCCGTTTTTCAACATCGAGCGTAATCATGTCGCCGTCTTGAACGATGGCAAGTGGTCCGCTCTCGGCTGATTCTGGGGTGACGTGCAACACAATCGTGCCAAAGGCAGTGCCGCTCATGCGCGCATCCGAGATCCGAACCATATCCTTAACGCCTGCTTGAGCGAGTTTTTTAGGAATTGGCAGGTATCCCGCTTCAGGCATTCCTGGTGCTCCTTTGGGACCAGTGTTTTGTAAAACCAAGATGTCGTCTGCCGTGACGTCAAGATCTGGACTATCCACGCGCAAAGCCAAATCCTCGAGGGACTTAAACACGACCGCCCGACCCCGATGTTTAAGCAGATTAGGGCTCGCTGCTGAATGTTTAATTACCGCCCCGCGTGGCGCTAAATTACCTTTCAAAACAGCCAAACCACCCACGGGGTAAATTGGATCACTGGCAATCCGAATCACTTTACGTGCTTTCGTAACCTTTGCTGCATCAATCTCCTCACCAAGCGTTCTGCCAGACACCGTGAGGCAATCCAGGTACAAATGGGGTTTTAGCTCCCGTAAGACCCCCATTAGGCCACCATCTTCGTAAAGGTGTTCCATGTAATGGGAGCCGCTGGGCTTTAGATCAACCAATACCGGAATATCTCGACCCAAGCGATCAAAGTGCTCCAAATCAAGTTTGATTCCCAAGCGCGCGGCAATGGCTGTGAAATGAATCAGCGCATTTGTTGAACCGCCGATCGCATGCAACACAACCAGTGCATTGGTCATTGCTTCGGGACTTAAGATGGTGCGCGGTGAGAAGCGACCTTCGCCGGCTGTTTTACCTAGCTCAACGGCTCTGCGTCCAGTCAGCTCCGATAAACGAAAGCGTTCGGCAGTGACTGCTGGGGCAGCGGCTGTACCAGGCAAACTCAAACCAGCGGTCTCAACCATGCAGGCTATCGTGCTAGCGGTTCCCATCACCATGCAAGTCCCAGTGGTTGGCGCTAATTTGCCATTGATTTCATCAATTTCCGCTTGATCAATTTCGCCCGCCCGAAATTTCCCCCAGTAGCGACGGCAATCGGTGCAAGCCCCCAAACGATCACCTTGATGTAAGGTGGTCAACATTGGGCCCGTCGGAATTGATAACACTGGCACATCAAGACTGGCCGCAGCCATTAATTGAGCCGGAATGGTTTTATCGCAACCACCGACAAGCACCACAGCATCGACCGGCTGCGAGCGCATCATCTCCTCAGTATCGAGCGCCATCAAATTGCGTAAATACATGCTCGTTGGAAACGCAAACGACTCGTGAATGGAGATGGTTGGAAACACCATTGGCATGCCACCCGCTTGCATTACACCGCGCTTAATGGCCTCAATCATTTGCGGGACATTGCCATGGCAAGGGTTAAAGTCGCTATAGGTATTAGTGATCCCAATGATTGGTCGATCAAGAGCGCTGTCACTAAATCCCATTGCCTTGATAAAGGCTTTACGCATAAATAGAGAAAATTCGGTATCTCCGTACCGCGTTAAGCCCTTACGAATTCCGGTTTGGGGTGGGCTCTTCGATGCAGCTTTAGGATCGTTATTGGTGCTCAATGGGTGGTATCCAAAATGTTAAAAATATCGACTTACAATGTCACATTATTCCAATAAAAATAGAATCGAGACATGATTCCAGTCAATAGCGTATTACAAGTGGGATTTTTCCCTGAAATCATGCGAGATGAGGTCTTGCGGCGCCTAACGCCAGTCATGATGCCCGACCCCCAAGGTCCCATTCCACAAAAGGATGTTCAGGCGATTTTGACGAGGCCCAGCTATCCCATTACCCCCGCTCTTTTAGATCAATTGCCGCAGGTCAAAATGATTGCCTGCTGTGGAGTTGGATACGACAATCTCCCGCTTGATTATTTAAAACAAAAGGGAATCATGGCATCGAACACCCCAGGGGTGCTCAACGATGCAGTGTGCGAACTCACGATCGGCATGTTGTTTGCCCTACTGCGTCAAATTCCGAAGGCCCATGAGTTTGTCATCAAAAAACAATGGAGTAAGGGAGCGTTTCCGTTTACAACTTCCTTGGCAGGTAAAACAATCGGGATTGTGGGCATGGGCAGAATTGGTCAAGAGCTGGCAGATCGCCTTAAGGCTTTTAAGGTAAAGATTGCTTACCATGGTCCGCGCGACAAGCATCTGCCCTACCCGTACATTTCCTCCTTAGTCGAGCTGGCAAAATGGAGTGATGTCTTGATCCTGTGCTGTCCTGGTGGCAAAGAAACTGAACGCATGATTCATAAAGAGGTGCTCGACGCTTTAGGTCCCTCGTCGTACTTGATCAATGTTGCTCGCGGTAGCGTCGTAAATGAATCGGATCTGCTATTCGCCTTGCAAAACCAAATCATTGCTGGAGCCGCCTTGGACGTATTTGAGAACGAGCCAAACCCTGATCCGCGATTTTTGGAGCTTGCCAATGTTTTACTGACGCCGCATATTGGCAGCGCCACCCAAGAGACGCGTCAAGCAATGACGAATCTTGCGATTGATAATCTCGATGCTTTTTTTAATCAACGCCCTCTACCAACCCCTATTGCCATGTAATTGGAGATTGTGATGCCCGTACACCCCTCAAGTTTTTCTGCCGTTTTATCCCCGGTACTAACACCATTCAACGCGGATGGAAGTCCCAATGCCAAGAAACTTCTTCGCCAGTGCCAATGGTTGCAAAGTCACGGAGTAGGTCAGGCAGTATTTGGGACTAACTCAGAAGCAAATTCAATGTCGGCTCGGCAAAAGATGACGGTACTGGAAGAATTAATTGACGGTGGACTAAACCCCAAGAATGTGATGCCCGGCACTGGCGCCTGCTCAGTCGACGATGCGGTCACGATGACTCGTGCCGCTGTGAACGCAGGATGCGCTGGAGTTTTGATGCTGCCTCCCTTTTATTACAAAGACGTCTCTGACGATGGCTTATTCGCGTTTTATGCAGAGGTCATCGAGAAAGTTGCCGATGCGATGTTAAAAATTTATGTCTACAACATTCCTCCGGTAACTAAAATTGGTCTGAACCTCCCATTATTAGAGCGCTTAGTGAAGGCCTATCCCAACACTATCATTGGAATGAAAGACAGTTCGGGGGATTGGCCATATACCGAATCAGTCATTAAAGCTTTAGCGGGTTCGGGATTTC
>VGIH01000041.1 GCA_016867965.1 Betaproteobacteria bacterium
CCAGAAATCAGCGCCACCGGTGGCTTCCCCCAACTAGCATGACGGGCTAACTCACGAGCGATGCCCGCATGCACAAGGCCAACGTCTTTAGCTTCACCAGTAATCGTATCCCCCAAAATAATTGGGGTGTATCCATACCCTTTGCAATAATCTGCCGCGGCTTGCAGGCTTCGATGTGCAGTAGCAATCACATGATTACGCAGAGAAAAGTGATGTTGATCAATCTCTGACTGTTTTAAGGTTTCTGGGATCTCCCCCGCTAGCCC
Organism: Betaproteobacteria bacterium; assembly: GCA_016867965.1. Taxonomy (GTDB): domain Bacteria; phylum Pseudomonadota; class Gammaproteobacteria; order Burkholderiales; family Burkholderiaceae; genus Polynucleobacter. The sequence continues at coordinate 267 of VGIH01000041.1, forward strand.
TTTTCGTAAATGGCTCAATACCGAACCTGGAATATTTTTTTCATCCAAATGGTATTTAGCAAAAATCTGTAAAGCATCGCTATAGCTTGAATAATCCGGTGCACATGGTCCACTCGCGATATCTGCTGGATGGTCGCCGGTTACATCTGAAATAAGCAAAGCCTCGACTTGAGCCCCTCGAGAGAGTGCGACACGCGCCAAATTACCACCTAAGATGGCTGATAAATGTTTGCGGACAATATTCATCTCTTCAATCGGCGCACCACAGTTGAGTAAAGCCTCAGTGGTTTTACGCATATCGTCGATCGTGATCCCTGGCTGAGGCAAAGTTAACAAGCTTGAACCCCCACCTGAAACAAGAGCAATTAGAGTATCGCCAGATTGCAAGGTATTAACCAGGCGCAAAACTTCAGCAGCACCATCCATACCGGCCTGATCCGGTACTGGATGACCCGCCTCCACAATCGTAATTTTCTGAGTAGGCGATGCATGACCATAACGCGTAATCACCAAACCATCGATTGGAGTATCTGGCCAGTGGGTTTTGGCATAGGCCTCTAAAGCACTTGCCATCGCCGCACTGGCTTTACCAGCACCAACCACGAGGCAACGACCTTGCGGTAGATTGCCAGCCGGAAAAATTTTAGCGAGGTACTCTGGGACGATTTTTTTGGGATCGGCAACAGCGAGTGCCGCCGCGAACGCGCCCTCTAAATGTAGCTGACGACTTGAGGAGGGCTGTGTGGTTCGCATTCGCCCATTTTAAGCCTAATTATCAATGGGTTGATCAGGGTCAATCGGTGAGTTTTCTTGTAATTGCCACATGGAAGCGTAACGACCGTTCGCCTCTAGAAGTTGATAATGCGTTCCACGTTCGATGATTTGCCCATGTTCCATCACTAAAATTTGATCGGCATGGACCACCGTTGAAAGTCGATGAGCAATAATCAATGTCGTCCGATTCTTAGCTAAATTAAATAATTCATCCTGAAAGGCACGTTCTGTTTTTGAATCAAGTGCCGAAGTTGCTTCATCAAAAATTAATAAGGCAGGCTTTTTCAAAAGAGTGCGTGCAATGGCAACTCGCTGTTTCTCACCGCCTGAAAGCTTAAGACCGCGTTCACCCACGGGGGTGTCATACCCTTGCGGAAGATGCTCAATAAATTGACTCATTTGTGCAGCACGCGCCGCCTCAACGATCGCCTCATGACTTGCCTGTGGATTTCCATAGGCAATGTTGTACGCAATACTGTCATTAAACAAAACAGTATCCTGGGGAACAATTCCGATCACTTTTCGCAGGCTGGCTTGCTCTACTTCTTGAATATTTTGACCATCCAACAAGATCGTCCCTGATTGGACATCATAAAACCGAAAGAGAAGTCTTGCTAAGGTACTTTTACCAGCACCACTTTGACCAACCACCGCGGTAATGGTCCCGGCCGGAATCGTAAAACTCAGGTCTTTCAAAATCTCGCGCTTCTCGTTATAAGAAAAATAGACATGCTCAAACCGAACCTCGGGGCCCTTGGCAAAGTCCCGAATAAGCAAAGGCTTGGCATCTTTAGAGTCTTTAATTTCTTGGTCTTCATTCAAAAGCGTAAACATATGATCCATATCGGTGATCGATTGCTTCATTTCACGATAAATCACTCCCAAGAAATTCAAGGGGATGTATAGCTGAATCATCAGCGTATTCACAAGCACTAAATCGCCTAAAGTCATCGATCCATCAACCACACCTTGAGTGGCTCGCCATAGAATTAAGACCAAGCCAATTGCAATAATCGCTTGCTGACCTAGATTAAGAATAGCTAAGGATTGTTGCGAGAGGATCGCAGCAGACTGGTAATGCTTCAGATTTTCATCATAGCGACGCGATTCAAAATACTCATTTCCAAAATACTTTACAGTCTCAAAGTTAATCAAGGAATCAATCGCGCGTTGATTGGCTTTTGAGTCCATTTCATTCATGGTTCGCCGGTAATGAGTTCGCCATTCGGTCACTTTAATGGTATAAAAAATATAGACCAATAATGCAACAAAGGTAATGATCGCAAACCAAATATCGTAGTTATAAGCGAAGTATGCCAACACTAAAGCGAATTCAATGATGGTTGGCAATATACTGTAAAGCGAAAAAGAGACCAGAGTTTGAATACCACGGGTGCCGCGCTCAATGTCTCGACTGACTCCCCCGGTTTGACGACCCAAATGAAACTGTAAACTCAGTGCATGCAAATGCTCAAAGACTTGGAGTGCAATCTTACGAACTGCGCTTTGGGTCACTTTGGCAAAGAGTAATTCGCGCAACTCGGAGAACAACGAAGCAAGTAAGCGTAATGCCCCGTATCCCACAATCAAACCTGCTGGAACAATAAGATAATTTTGCAAAGAGCCTGGCTTAATGTTCATCGCATCAATCAGGTCTTTTAAGACAATGGGCACTCCCAAGTTAGCGAATTTAGCGGCCACTAAGCACAACATGGCAAAGAGAACTCGAAAGCGATGCTCAAATAGATATGGCAAAAGATCTTTAATGACTTGCCAGTCAGAACGATTAGCAGCTCTCTTAATTGGCAGCATGCCCCCCGATGGACGGTTCTGAGTTCCTCTCATTATTTCAATGCAGATAGATTGTCATAAAACCGCAAAATGGCATCCCGGTTTGTATGAGAAAAACATTTCTGGGCAGCCTCTTGATAGGGTAACCAAACATACTGCAGATGCTCGCGTGGAGCCACCCGGATCGCAGCACTTGGGGGAACTTCGAGTGCAAACCAATGTTCCGTATTGCGCTCCACCCCTGGCGGATAGCGATAGCGCCAGCTAGGGTAAATCTCATACTCCACAGCATGATGAAGATTTTGTAAGGCGCCCAAAGGTAAAGCTTGAATATCAATACCAGTCTCTTCTGCCACTTCACGAATGGCGGCACTCTCTAGGGGCTCATCAATCTCATCAAGGCTACCAGTGACAGATTGCCAAAATCCTGGCCGATCTGCTCGTTCGAGTAAGAGAACTTCCTGATTTCTGTTATGAATAAGGACTAAAACTGAAATCGGGATTTTCAAGTTAGCTAACCGGATTGGTATTGCGTAAACGAATATGCAGTTCACGCAATTGACGCTCATCCACTGGACTTGGAGCTTGCGTCAATAAACACTGAGCGCGCTGAGTCTTGGGGAAAGCAATCACATCGCGGATTGACTCCGCCCCCGTCATCATGGTCACAATGCGATCCAATCCAAATGCAATTCCTCCGTGGGGAGGAGCGCCGTATTGCAGAGCATCCAATAAGAAACCAAATTTTGCTTTTGCTTCCTCCGGTCCGATCTTCAGGGCACGGAATACCTGACTTTGGACAGCCTCTTGATGAATACGAACCGATCCGCCGCCAATTTCACTGCCATTCAATACCATGTCATAGGCTTTTGCCAAACATTTACCAGGATCGGTTTCTAATAATTTCAGATGTTCATCTTTGGGGCTTGTGAAGGGATGATGGCAGGCAACCCAACGGGCATCATCTTCATCGTAATCAAACATGGGGAAATCAACCACCCATAATGGCTGCCAGCCTTCTGTAAAGAGACCGTGTTTCCTACCCCAATCCGAATGACCAATCCGTATACGTAGATTTCCAATCGCATCATTAACAACTTTGGTTTTATCGGCGCCAAAGAAAATCAGGTCACCATCGTTTGCTTTCGTTCTCTCTAAAATTCCGGCAATTGCAGCATCGTGTAGATTTTTTACTATCGGTGATTGTAATCCATTGCGCCCCTCTGCAACTGAATTCACCTTAATCCATGCCAAACCCTTAGCGCCATAGATGGATACAAATTGCGTGTAATCGTCGATCTCGCTTCGACTGATTTCTGCTCCACCGGGAACGCATAAGGCCACAACTCGACCGCCTTCTTGATTAGCCGGGCCAGAAAATACTTTGAAATCAACGTCCCGCATCAGATCAGTCAATTCGGTAAATTCCATTGCAACCCGCAAATCGGGTTTATCGGAACCATACCGCGCCATACCCTCTGAATACGGCATGATTGGGAATGGGTTGGGCAGCTCCACCTTCATCACAGTTTTAAAAATATGCCGCATCATATTTTCAAAGAGAGAACGGATTTCAAGCTCATCTAAAAATGCAGTTTCACAATCAATTTGCGTAAATTCAGGTTGGCGATCAGCGCGTAAATCTTCATCACGAAAGCATTTCGTAATTTGGTAATAGCGATCAAATCCAGCCACCATCAATAACTGCTTAAACAATTGGGGTGATTGAGGTAAAGCAAAAAATTGACCATCATGCACACGTGATGGCACCAGATAATCGCGCGCACCCTCTGGAGTGCTCTTAGTTAGCATTGGTGTTTCAATATCAATAAAACCAGCGGCATCTAAGTAACGTCTGGTTTCCATAGCAACTTGATAGCGCAGACGCAGGTTCTTTTGCATTTGTGGACGACGCAAATCTAAAACCCGATGAGTCAAACGCGTTGTTTCTGAGAGATTGTCATCATCAAGCTGAAATGGTGGAGTTACCGATGCATTTAAAACATGTAAGCTATGGCATAGAATCTCAACTTTGCCACTAACTAAGTCTGAGTTTTCTGTTCCGGCTGGTCTTGCACGGACCAGTCCTTTAATTTGAATACAGTACTCATTGCGTACCCCTTCAGCCTCTTTGAACATATCGGGGCGATCGGGATCACAAACGACTTGCACAAAACCCTCTCGATCACGAAGATCAATAAAAATGACGCCGCCATGATCACGGCGACGATTGACCCAGCCAGCGAGGGAGATTTCTTGACCAATTAAAGAATCAGTTACCTGACCACAGGTATGACTGCGCATCGACATAAGTATTCCTAATGAGGTTGATTGGGGGTCTTTGGTTGAACGATTCGAGGTGCCACCGAACCCATCGACACAATATGCTTAAGTGCTTCCTGAACACTCATATCTAACTCAATCACATTAGCGCGCGGCACAATCATAAAAAAGCCTGAGGTAGGGTTTGGTGTCGTAGGTAAAAATACATTGATATATTCACCACCTAATTTGGTGTTTACTTCAGGAGCTGCTGTTCCCGTTTGAAATGCAATCACCCATGACTCAAGATGCGGATAACGAATCAGCAACGCTTTACGAAACGCTTGGTTGTTTCCAGAAAATAAAGTCGACGAAACCTGTTTTACGCTTGAGTAAATTGACCGCACAATTGGGATGCGGGTCACGGTCCGGTCCCAGAGCTTGAGCCACCATTGGCCTGCAAAATTGATGGCGAGGACACCTGTAAATCCGATCACCGCTAATACGATCAAAATTCCAAGGCCTGGAATCTCTCGGAAATGACGAAGCTCGCCTGAAAACTGACCAGGTGAAACCGTAATAATGGCTGACATTACCCAACCAAAGATTTGATCAATAACACCCAGACCCCATGTGATCACCCAAATGGTGACCGCCATGGGTATCCAAACCAAAATGCCAGCAATAAAGTATTTTTTCATGAGAATTTCGCCTAACCCGCTATTTTAGCGAGTTAAGACCAATTCAGGCTAAATTGGCCTAAATCGAGTGGATTCGGACCAAAACTAAGAGTGCGCCGATGAGGAAGCCACTCAGGAACAGTGTGATCCCCAGCCATTGTCGTCGTTTGCGTCGCTCATCAACTAGCAGTTGTTTGAGTAAATCAAATTCTGGGCGCTGCTCTTTCCGATGAACCTGTTCTAGATTTTCAGCAATGAGACGTGGCAGTGTGGGCAAAATTTTTGCCCAATTTGGCGCCTCTTTTTTTAGCCCCTCAATAAAACCCCGTAAACCAAGCTGTTGACTTACCCAACGTTCCAGAATGGGTTTAGCGGTTTTCCAAAGATCTAGGTCTGGATCCAATTGACGACCCAGACCCTCTACATTTAGCAAGGTCTTTTGCAACAAGGTAAGTTGTGGCTGAATCTCCACTTTAAAACGACGAGATGTTTGAAAGAGTCTCATCAACACGATACCCAAAGAAATATCTTTAAGTGGGCGATCAAAATAGGGTTCACAAACAGTACGAACGGCCCCCTCCAACTCTTCTAATCGGGTATTGGCTGGAACCCAACCCGATTCGATATGTAACTCAGCAACGCGCCGGTAGTCTCGATTAAAGAAAGCTAAGAAATTTTGTGCCAAATAATTTTTGTCAAACTCGCTCAAATTTCCAACAATCCCAAAGTCTAAAGAAATATATCGGCCAAATGTATTGGGATCCAAACTAACTAAGATATTTCCTGGATGCATATCTGCATGAAAGAACCCATACTCAAATACTTGAGTAAAAAAGATCTCAACGCCATCGATTGCTAACTTCTTAAAATCAACACCAGCAGCAAGAAGCTCTTGGGTTTTCCCAATTGAAATACCATACATCCGCTCCATCACGATCACATTGGTGTGGCATAGATCCCAAATCATTTCAGGAATCATGAGCTTATCGGAGTTTGCAAAATTGCGTCGTAATTGGCTAGCATTGGCTGCCTCACGCATCAAATCAAGCTCGTCGTGTAAATAAGTATCAAATTCAGCAACCACTTCACGTGGTTTAAGGCGACGGCCATCCTCAGAGACTTTCTCAATAATTCTTGCGAGGTCATGCATTAATGCCAAATCACTTTCAATTACAGGTAAAATGCCAGGACGCAGTACTTTGATCGCAATTTCTTTGTCGACCCACTCAGGATGGGTCTCATTCCCACGTAAAACCCCGAAATGAACCTGTGCGACCGATGCGCTCGCTACGGGCGTTGCATCAAAGGATGAAAAAATTACTTCAATCGGATGGCCCAGGGCTTTTTCAATAATTGCTTTCGATTGCTCATTGGAGAAAGGCGGGACGCGATCTTGAAGCTTGGCCAATTCATTCGAAACATCATCGGGTAATAAGTCCCTACGAGTTGATAGAACTTGTCCAAATTTGACGAAAATAGGGCCAAGCGCCTCAAGCGCCAAGCGAATTCGCTCGCCACGCGGCAACTGACTTGGGGATGTTGATGCAATTAGTCCAAGGATGAACCGTCGCACACCAGGCTTTAAATTATCACGAATCAGCCCAAATAAATTAAAGCGCCAAGCTGTATAAAAAATAATGCTTAGGCGAATAATACGACTCACAATCAATCCCGACTTTTTTGTAAAAAGGAAATTCGCTTCTCAAGGCGATCTACTGCATCATGCACTGCTTGAATTTGCATTTTATGAGAAACAAAATCGCGTTGATGCAACAGTACTTTTTTTTCTTCACTCAAGTACTCGACCATATTTCCCTGTAAATCAAGCACAGCCTTCTCAGTCGCCTGTGCAAAGCGCTTGGCTTGTGAACAAATGAAGTGTGCGGGTGCATCACCGATAATTTTGGCTAAATCCTCCTCATACTCCCAACGTAATTGGTTTGAAAGCTTGGCAATAAGCTGGGCTAGTTGAGCATCACCAGTAATTTTGACAGCTCGCATTGCCCGATCTTTGATCGAGCCCTGAGGGGTGCTGAGCGCAGAAAAACCATCGGCATCAAGCTCTAAAACCAAATCTGGATGTGGGTGCACATCCGATAAAAGAGTCATTAAGCAATCATCTTGAATTTGCCACCGCATACTTCCAATTGGCAGTATCAGCTCAATTACTTTACCTTGATGACTCTTAAGATCACGCAAAGCCCACTCTTCATGTTTTAAGACATGATTAATCGCGCGCACTAAAGCCGTTTTTGGAAAATCAAAACGAAGGTTCATAGTGTAAAAAACCCGCACAAGGCGGGTTTTCCGGTGGGGGAAAGGTTAGAGCTTAAACCAATTGCTGGATGCCAGCTAAAACCCAACCTCCTGGGCCGTTTACAGGCTTGGATAGATTCCAAACTTCTCTAAATGGTTCGGCCGAGCCTTCTGCTTGCTCCCGAATCAGTCCCGAGAACTCAACACTGCACAGATAGGTATTTGCATCGGTCTCAACACCCAAGAGTTCGGCAATTAAGGTAACTACATCGGTATGATTTACGCCTTCAGCGCGGCCTTGTAAATCACGTTGCAGGCTTGCAAACATTTCGGGAGTTGTAAATTCACGCAAAGACTCAAGATCACCCGCATCCCAAGCTTTTTGCAAACGAGTGAAATAGTGTTTTGCATTGGCCAAAAATGCGATTTGATCAAAGCCTTCCGGCAATTGATAAGCCGGCGCTTCCTCAATCACTGGGCTTGGCGATCCAAATCCGGCATTAACCGGATGGCTAGGAGCGAAGACAGGTTCTTGTACAGCCGTTTTCTGCATCCCATTTGAAGCGGGCACAGGACTTGGCGTATTTTTAGCACCAGCTGGCATGAAGCGACGCAATACGAATAGCAATGCAAACCCAACCAGAACAGCCAATAAAAGACCTGTCATAAATGATGCAGCAGCCTCACCTAAACCAAAATGCGATAGCAAGTAAGCAATTCCAAGACCAGCCGCAAGGCCACCCAACATACCGCCCAAGCCCGAACGCTTAGCAGCTGCGGGAGCAGCAGCTTGTGGCGGCGTGGTTGCTGCAGGTTGCTGTGCTTGCTGAGCTGGCTTTTGTTGGGCTGTTGGCTGAGCCTGCTTCTGCACTGGCGCATTCGCTGAACGACCCACATTGGATCCACCACCCAAACGCTTGGCATCAACGACAGCGATGTGTCCAACGGATAAGAATGCAAAGGAAAGTGCAAATACACTGGCTTTTAAATAAATACTTTTCATTTAATCAGTCTCCTGTCTACGATCTGTAAGCATTACTTTACAGCGAATATCTAGTATTTAATACCAATATGCAAAGCAACGATACCCCCAGTCATCCTATGGGTATGGACTTCGTCAAACCCAGCGTCCTCCATCATCGTTTTAAGGGTTTGTGCATCTGGGTGCATGCGAATCGATTCTGCTAAGTATTGGTAGCTAGCGGCATCTTTGGCCACCCTATCCCCAAGCCATGGCAGTACCTTAAAAGAATAGAGGTCATACAGTGGGGCTATCAATGGGTCTGGCTTCGAAAATTCCAAAATTAAGACTTTGCCCCCAGGTCGAATCACGCGCGCCATCTCCGACAGGGCACGCTCTTTATGCGTCATGTTCCGAAGACCAAATGCAACGCTCACCACATCAAAATGGTGATTCGGAAAGGGGATCTTTTCAGCGTCTAACTGAATGCACGGGATCGCAAGGCCACGGTCCAAAAGTCGATCTCGACCCACTAACAACATCGATGCATTGATATCGCTCAACCATATTTCTGCCTCAGGATGCGAACCCCATTGCGCCGACTGGGCAAACGCATAAGCAAGGTCACCCGTTCCGCCAGCAATATCTAAGACCCGATCGCCGGGTTTGACATTGGCCTGAGCGATAGTAAATTTTTTCCAAAGGCGGTGCAGGCCAGCTGACATCAAATCATTCATGATGTCGTACTTCGCAGCTACCGAGTGGAACACCTCAGCAACTTTCTCGGCCTTTTGAGATTCATCAACGCTTTGATATCCAAAATGGGTTTTTGACATATCTAGTGCCCACAACCATGGGATTTATTTACCATGGCAGCATCACGATCAACACCGGCGAGTTTGCAGCGTTCAAGATACTCATTCCACAAAGACTCTTGGTTTTCACATAACTCATATAAATAGTCCCATGAATAAAGACCTGAGTCATGACCATCTGAAAAGGTTGGCTTAATTGCGTAATGACCAACTGGCTCAATGTTTACGATGCCAACGTCGCGCTTGCCAGTTTGTAACACCTCCTGCCCTGGGCCATGACCGCGCACTTCGGCCGACGGTGAATAGACGCGTAAAAACTCAAATGGCAAACGGTAGCTCTTACCCTGTTCGTATTGAAGCTCGAGAACCTTTGAGTTCTCATGCACGATTAAATTTGTTGGAATCATTACACCAATACCCTTTCAATTCCGCCTTGGTTGGCCTTAGTTACATAACTTTCAAGCCAATTGTCACCCAATAAATGTTTGGCCATTTCAACCACGATGTAATCCGCTTTGGTTGCGCTATCACTATCAAATCGGGATAGTCCCTGCAAACAGGATGGGCAACTGGTTAATACTTTAACCTCGCCAGTAAAGTCTTTCCTTAAATCATTGGCGCTATTTTCCATTTCAATTTGCTTGCGATAACGAACTTGGGTTGAAATATCCGGCCGAGTAATTGCCAACGTACCGGACTCGCCGCAGCAACGCTCATTTTTTGGAATGGCTGTACCGTCCCCAAGCCCAATGAGCTCATTGACCGTCTTCAAAGGATCCTGAAGCTTCATAGGGGTGTGGCATGGATCGTGGTACATATAGCGAACCCCCTCAACACCTTCGAGCCTTAAACCTTTCTCGAGCAGGTACTCATGAATATCAATAATTCGACAACCTGGGAAAATTTGATCAAACTGATAGCCTGCTAGTTGATCGTAACAGGTACCACAAGAGACGACGACCGTTTTGATATCCAGATAATTCAATGTATTGGCAACCCGATGAAATAGCACTCGATTATCCGTAATCATTTTCTCGGCTTTTTCAAAGTCGCCATTTCCCTTTTGCGGATAACCGCAGCATAAATATCCAGGCGGTAGTACCGTTTGAACACCAGCGTGCCAAAGCATCGCCTGAGTCGCCAGACCCACTTGTGAAAATAGTCGCTCCGAACCACATCCCGGGAAATAGAAAACAGCCTCCGTATCAACACTCGTCTGTGACGGATTGCGTATGATCGGCACGTAGTCTGCATTCTCAATATCCAAAAGTGCGCGGGCGGTCTTTTTGGGTAAGTTGCCGGGCATCTTCTTATTCGCAAAATAAATCACCTGCTCTTTCAAAGCAGGTTTACCAACCGTCGCGGGTGGGGATTGCGTTTGCTTAACAGCCCATTTTTTGAGTAACTGATGGGCAAAGCGCTGTAAGCCATAACCCCACTCAATCATCACTTTGCGACTCATCCGGATAGTTTCTGGATTGGTTGCATTGAGAAACAGCATCGAGGCACTAGTACCCGGGTTAAAGCGGCGCTGCCCCATCTTGCGTAGTAGATTGCGCATGTTCATGGTGACATCACCAAAATCTATTTTGACGGGGCAGGGCGTATGGCACTTATGACAAACCGTACAGTGCGCAGCAACATCATCAAACATTTCCCAATGCCGAAGCGATACCCCGCGGCGGGTTTGCTCTTCATACAAAAATGCTTCGATCAGCAATGAAGTAGCTAAGATTTTGTCTCTCGGGCTGTATAGCAAATTTGCCCGAGGAACATGGGTTGCACAGACTGGCTTGCACTTTCCACACCGCAAACAATCTTTTACGCTGTCGGCAATCGCTCCGATATCGCTCTGTTGCATGATGATCGATTCGTGACCCATAAGTCCAAAGCTTGGGGTATATGCCATTTGTAGATTAGCATTAGGCATTAATTTGCCTTTATTAAAGTGGCCGTTTGGATCCACCCGATTTTTATAAGAACGAAATTCCTTTAATTCCTCATCAGTGAGGTACTCTAATTTTGTAATACCAATGCCATGTTCCCCTGAAATGACACCATTTAAAGAACGCGCCAAAACCATAATACGATCAACCGCACGGTGAGCATCTTGCAACATCTCATAATCGTCGGAGTTCACTGGAATATTGGTGTGAACATTACCGTCTCCGGCATGCATATGCAAAGCAATAAATACGCGTTTGCGTAATATTTTCTGATGAATTGATTTGATCTCTTTTAATACCAAATCAAAAGTGGAACCGCCAAAAATGACTTGCAGTGGCGCTAGCAGCTCGTTTTTCCAAGAAGCTCGCAGAGTCCCATCTTGCAACTGTGGGAAGAGCTGATCAATTTTCTCTAACCACTCTGTCCAGCGAGTCCTTATTTCACATAGTAATATCTGGGCCTGAATGACACGATCACCCACCATTTCCGCTTTGGAGATGTCTTCAATCTCATCATTGGCGCGAATCGGAAGCGTCGCTTGGCTCAAATAATGCTCGAGGGCATCAAGCAATTGAATTTTATTTTTTAGCGATAACTCGATATTGATTTGATCAATTCCGTCGGTATATTCACCCATTCGCTCAAGCGGAATCACCACATCCTCGTTGATCTTGAATGCATTGGTATGCTTTGCAATTGCCGCGGTTCTTGCTCGATCTAACCAGAACTTTTTACGCGCCTCAGCGCTCACTGCCACAAAGCCTTCACCTACCCGCCGATTGGCCATGCGCACTACTTCACTGGTGGCGGCGGCAACGGTCTCCTCATCCTCTCCAGCGATATCGCCAATTAAAACCATTTTGGGCAAACCGTTGTGTTTGGATTTTGTGGAATACCCAACTGCCTTTAAATAACGGTCATCGAGGTGCTCAAGTCCCGCCAAAAGGGGTCCACCCTTTTTACTTAAATCATCCAAATACGCTTTGATCTCAACAATGCTTGGAATGGCTTCACGTGCTTGACCGAAAAACTCCAAACAAACGGTACGCATATGCTTTGGCATGCGATGCAAAATCCAGGTAGCACTCGTGATCAAGCCATCGCAACCTTCTTTTTGAATTCCAGGCAAACCGGATAAAAATTTATCCGTGACATCTTTGCCTAAACCTGCTTTCCTAAATTTAACGCCCTCGATTTCTAAAACCTCGGAACGCAAAATCTTAGCTTGGGGAGCAGCTTTGCCATCAGACCAGATCAAACGAAACTGGGCAATACCTTGATCATGAATCTTGCTAAGGTTATGGTCCAGTCGCTCAACATCTAACCAATTTCCATCGGGATCGACCATTCGCCAACTGGCTAAGTTATCCAGTGCGGTTCCCCATAACACTGCTTTCTTACCACCTGCGTTCATGGCGATATTCCCGCCAATGCAACTGGCATCTGCAGAGGTTGGATCAACAGCAAAAACGAGTCCTTGTTTTTCAGCGGCATCCGCTACACGTCGAGTCACCACACCCGCTCCAGAAAAAATCGTTGGCACCGGAGCGCTTATGCCAGGTAATACCCTGTATGTGACATCTCCAAGATCAATTAACTTTTCCGTATTGATCACTGCCGACATCGCCACCATTGGAATAGCGCCGCCGGTATAGCCCGTGCCACCTCCACGCGGAACAATGGTCAGCCCCAACTCAATACAAGCTTTGACCAAATTTGGGATTTCTGCTTCGGAGTCTGGCTTGAGGACAACAAATGGATACTCAATTCGCCAATCGGTTGCATCGGTAACGTGAGCAACGCGCGACATTCCATCAAAGGCAACGTTATCAGCGTGCGTGAATTTAGTAAATACTTTCTTGGCTTGCTTTCGTAATTGCGAAACGGTTTGAAAATTATTCGCAAAGGATTCCACCGCGGTACGAGCCGCCAAAACTAAATCGCTTACTTGCTCGGCAAAATCCCCTTTGATCCGTTTTTCAACCTCACCCAAACGATGCCACAGAGCTTGAATGAGGGCCTCACGTCGTTTGGGGTTATCCAATAAATCATCTTGCAAGTAGGGATTGCGCTCGACAACCCAGATATCACCCAATACTTCAAACAGCATCCTGGCAGAGCGGCCAGTGCGTCGTACACTGCGCAACTGCTCCAAAATTTCCCAAGCTTTAGCCCCTAAAAGGCGAATTACAATTTCCCGGTCTGAGTAAGAAGTGTAGTTATACGGAATCTCACGAAGTCGATGGGATTGCGTATCGATCTCAGACAAACTATCTAGGGAGATAGGCGCGTTCATGGTGACCAGTCGATTAAAGCTCTATTTTAGATGAGCTTGGTTATTTTCGTTGCCAATCCATTTGGCACAATATTGAATTAATCTAATGACTTAAGTACTAAGCATGGTACGCTTTCGTGATGAAAAATGATTATTTAAGCCGAATTAACAACGCCAAGGTCTACGACGTTGCACGCATCACAGAATTAGAAAAGGCACGAGATCTAAGCGCCCGCTTCCAAAACACCATTCTTTTAAAGCGTGAAGACAGTCAACCGGTCTTCTCATTTAAATTACGCGGTGCGTACAACAAAATGGCCGGATTGAGCCCTACGGCCCTTAAAAAGGGGGTGATTGCTGCCTCTGCTGGCAATCATGCTCAAGGTGTTGCACTGTCTGCCGCAAAACTCAAATGTAAGGCGGTGATCGTGATGCCAATCACCACTCCTCAGGTCAAAATTGATGCAGTTAAAGCGCACGGTGGCAAGTGGGTGGAACTGGTCTTAACCGGCGATTCGTACAGCGATGCCTATCAAGAAGCTCAACTGCTTCAGAAAAAGAAGGGGTATACCTTTATCCACCCCTTTGATGATCCAGACGTCATTGCTGGTCAGGGCACGATTGCTAAAGAAATTCTCGATCAATACCCCGATCCAATTGATGCTATTTTTGTGGCAATTGGTGGAGGAGGACTGATCTCGGGAATCGGCTCCTACATTAAATCAGTTAGGCCAAAAATCAAAGTGATTGGTGTACAAACGGTCGACTCAGATGCCATGAAACAGTCTTTACAATTCGGTAAGCGCATTGAACTCAAGGAAGTTGGTTTGTTCTCGGATGGAACCGCGGTCAAGCAAGTTGGCAAAGAGACCTTTAAGATCTGCCAACATGTAATTGACGATATTGTCTTAGTGGATACCGATGAAATCT
>VGIH01000042.1 GCA_016867965.1 Betaproteobacteria bacterium
TAACGGGGTTATGTGGCGAGGGTGACCAACAACTTGGATTTCAAATCACCTTCTTTCGAAGTCGTACACAGCACCCCGCTGATAATCCAAGTCGATTCTCTCCGACGCAATTACTATTTGCCCATGCCGCAATCGCTCAACCAGAGCGTGGTTCACTCTATCACGCTGATCGCGCGGCACGAAACGGTTCGGTACGAGCAAGTTTTAGTCAACAAGATACTGACGTCGTGATTGATGATTGGTTCTTGAAACGAACCTCACAAGGGTATCGTGCAGAGATTTTTGACCGTCAATTTTCACTGATCATGAATGCAAGCACTTCCTCACCAATTATTCTGAGGGGGCAGGGTGGCGTTTCAGCAAAAGGACCTGAACCAGAATTAGCAAGTTATTACTATAGCCGTCCACAAATTCCTGTTCAGGTTGCAATCACGCTACAGCCCAAAACGCGATCTGCACAATCAATATCTCTGTCGGGTAAGGCATGGCTTGATCATGAGTGGTCAAGTAGTTTATTAATGTCACAAGCGGTAGGTTGGAATTGGATCGGAATTAATTTACATGACGGTTCGAGCTTAATGGCATTTCGAATTCGTTCAAAAACCGGTAATGCACTCTGGTGGGAATGGGACTGGCGTTCTCCAGAGGGGGTACGAAAAAGTCAGGGCCGAACTTCCCCGGTATGGACAATACAAGAGACCTGGCGCTCAGCGCGTTCTCAAATTACATATCCCATTCAATGGCGTATTGAGGTTGATGGACGCTCATATGAACTTCTTCCAATCATGGCTGATCAGGAGATTGATGCGCGGGCTAGTACGGGCGGTTACTACTGGGAGGGCGCTGTAACACTTCGCAGTGAGGGTCAATCGATAGGTATTGGTTATCTAGAACTCACGGGTTATGGAGAACCGATTCGCCTATAAGGATTATTTCAAACGTAAGCCAACCAACGCCCCATCCCAATCACGCTTGCCCAACCCGCGAGTGAGATCAGGGCTTGGGCTTTACTGATCCCATTGGAGACCGTGCGCATGCGCAAAATGATTGCATTGGCTAACAGTAAGAAGATCAGGCACATCTTCAGAATAAATAAGCGTGAGCTAATTAACTCAGAGGCTTGAGTAATAAACATCAGTGATCCAGTGAGCACCGCTAGACCAAAGCCAAAGAGGGCAACTAAGACTCCCAAGCGTGAAAGGTCGGATAGATTGAGTTTGCTGGCAACACCCAAGATCCTTAAATCCATGATGACCACGCTACCAAAGAGCATGCCAATGCCCCAAAGATGCATGGTCTCAACCGTGGGATAGAGCCAACTGGAGTGCTTCATGGCCTGGGCTAGCCACAAGCCCTCCAAGGCCATGACGGGACTACTCATTAACGCAGTTCGACCGTTTTATTTCCAGCAGTGATGCGCTCGGCGCGCAACTCATCGGGTTGGCTGCGATTGATGTAGCCTTCAACCGTGACTTGTGCACCGTTGGCAATGGCACTTTTGCTCAAGCCACGATTTTCCATCCGAAAGGGTGGGGCAAGTACGATGGTCCATGACTTACCATCCGCGTTTAACTTAACCACCCCATGCGGATGCTCATAGCCGCTCTGAGTAATCGTGCCAGTGAGCTTCATGGTCTTGGTCTGGTCATATTCAGACCAACCATGATGGGCATGCGCGATTCCTAGATTTAAAAGGAGGCAACTCAGAATAATTCGTTTAAGGATTGTGATCATAGGCAATGGAATAAAAAAGTGTTAACTCAAATGACCTCTTGATTTAACCCCTTGAATGACTCGCAGGGTGGATAGAACACGGTTTGCTAAAGGTGCGCTGATCTCGCCTTTGGCGAGTGCATACAAAACACAGTCAGCGCGCTCATGATCCGGTATGGTACTCAGTTCAGAAAATATATGCTTCTCAGACATTCGATCATGGATTAATAAAGGTGTCAGTTGAACCTCGACTTTAGACCCTTTAATTCCATAGCGAACTTGTGCTAACTCCACGAGTTCAGCACATTGCTTCTCCAAAATCTCCTCAAGACTAGGTAACGGTGTCTTCGAGACAGGTTTTGGCACAGGTTTCTTATAGACCGGATCTTCCATTTGACTATGGTAGCGGAGATCGGCGATTTATTCTTGGGATGGCGCTTTATGGTTTTTGATTTTCACCTTCACCGGTTATCTATTCATATAAACCCCTGGCAGCAGGTTTATTATTAATTACGTTATTTTTAATCTTTTATCAGCTCGAAAGCTTACTTCATGAACCCTTATTTTCATTGGCCCCCACTAAGAGAAATTGCGAATCAAGTGAAGAGTCGCTCGACCACTGCTCAGACTTTGGTAATGAAATCTCTTGATTTGGCCAAGAATGAATTATTGGGTTCTAGTATTTCTCCGACATTTATCAGCTTGCATTCAGATGAAGCGCTGCAATTGGCCAATCGGATTGATTCTCGCATTGCGCGAGGTGAAGAGGTTGGGGATTTAGCGGGCATTCCAATTGCAGTAAAAGACAATATTGATTGGGCTGGGTTAATTACCTCAGCGGGAAGCCCAAAAGCATATTCAAAAAAAGCGACACACACAGCACCAGTCCTTCAGCAATTAATTGATCGAGGCGCTATTCCAATTGGTAAAACAAATTTAAATGAATGGGCAGTAGGCTTGACTGGTGAGAACATTCATTATGGTGATGTTATAAATCCTTTCATAGATGGATGTCTGTCTGGCGGCTCATCGAGTGGAAGTGCCAGGGCTGTTGCTATGGGAATTGTTCCCGCTGCTCTTGGTTCCGATACCGGGGGTTCTATTCGGATGCCGGCCGCATGGTGCGGCATTGTTGGGCTTCGACCCTCTTCAAACGCGTTTCCACTTGATGGCGTAGTTCCTCGTTCACGAACCCTTGATGTTGTAGGGCCTTTAACTAAAACCATCGATGATTGCGCCTATTTTCTGGGAGACCTTTTTTTATCCAACGCTAAGATAGGCTCCCAGCCCCAAAGTAAGAATTTAATCCGAATTGGTTGGGATCCTAAATTATTAAGTAAATTAAGTACAAATGTTCGTTCTGCCTTCCTGGAATGGATGGATTTACTACAAAATACACAACGAGCGTCGTTTGTAGAGCAGCAGTGGCCCAGTCTTGATCTTGCAACTCAAAATGCTCTTATAGTGTTGCAAAAAGAGTTTTACGATGACTTTCTTCAAATGTGTGGAGACGTCGAGAATTTTTCATCATCCCTAGGAAATCCTGCGCTCAATGAGTTGCGCAACTCCAAAAATTTGACATCGACTGATCTTGAACAGGCCCTTTTATCACTCCGTCATTTTGCTATGTATTTTGAACAAGCATTTGATGCGCCAAATCAAGAAGTTGATGTATTTGCCCTAGGGCTTAGTCCTTGTGGTCCCGTTTTGCAGAAGAATTTGCCCGATGCCGCAAAGCCCTTGCGGGAGCTTAGTTTGGCAATCGGGGCAACGGGTTTGCCGATATTAGGGATACCACTAATACAGGGTGTTTATTCCGTTGAGAGTCTAGCGGGCCTTCAACTCATTGGTCGCAAACATCAAGAGCATCAGTTGATTTCTGTGGTAAAAAGATTAAATGCGCTAAGTTAAAAATAATTTTTTTAGCAATAAAAGATCGTATGCACCGATTGCATGCATTTGTGCACTTAAATGAAGCACCTTAGCCGCTGTAAGAATTAAATGTTTTATTAGCATGCGTTTTAGATATTTAAATTTAATGTAATGGAGAATTCTATGAATTTTGTTCTACGTTCTTTCCTCAAGATTGCGGCTCCTCTTAGCCTTGCGCTATCAATCGGTTTTTATGCTCCTATAACTCAGGCGCAGGCGCAAAAAACCTTGAAATTCATTGCTCAAGCTGATCTAAAGATTTTGGACCCAATTGCAACAACCGCCTACATTACGCGTAATCACGGCTACATGGTGTATGACACCTTATTTGCTATGGATAGTAAGTTTGAGATAAAGCCTCAAATGGTGGACAAATTTACAGTTAGTGCCGATAAAAAAACCTACACATTTACCTTGCGAGATGGACTTAAATTCCACGACGGCGCTGCTGTTCGCTCTGCCGACGTCATTGCATCGCTTGATCGTTGGTCAAAAAGAGATGGTTTGGGACAGAAGTTAGCAGAGGCAACTGAATCGTGGTCTGCTACGAACGATAAAACATTTGTCTTAAAACTGAAAAAGCCTTTTGCTTACGTTTTAGATGCGCTTGGTAAGCCATCTTCGAATGTCCCTTTTATCATGCCTGAACGTATTGCAAAGACGGATGCGTTCACCAATATCACTGATCCGACCGGTTCCGGCCCCTTTAAGATGCTTAAAGATGAATGGGTTCCCGGCAGTAAAGTGATCTATGTCAAGAACAAGGACTATGTTCCTCGTAAAGAGCCCTCATCCTGGGCTTCGGGTGGCAAAGTGGTAAAGGTGGATCGTGTTGAATGGCTTTACATTCCAGATTCTGCGACTGCAGCAAATGCCATTAGTAATGGTGAGGCAGATTGGTGGGAACAAATGCCACCAGATCTAATACCACTTTTGTCTAAAAACAAAAATGTCAAGGTAGACAACATTGATCCACTTGGTTCAATGGGTATGATCCGATTTAATTTCCTACATGCACCGTTTAATAATGAAAAGATGCGCCGTGCCGTAGCGATGGTTGTGAATCAGCCTGACTATGTTCTTGGTATTGCTGGAAGTCCAAAAAATGGTAAGCCTTGCGCCTCGTACTTTACTTGCGATACCCCTCTTGCAAGCAACGTAGGCTCAACCCTTTTAACCGGTAAGCGTGATTTTGATGCCGCTAAGGCGCTAATTAAGGAATCTGGTTACAAAGGTGAAAAGATTGTCATCATTTCCGCAACAGATCAGCCAATTGTTCAATCGCAAGCGCTTCTAACGACTGAGTTATTAAGAAAACTTGGTTTAAATGTGGAATTGCAGGCTGGCGATTGGGGAACATTAATTACACGTCGAACCTCGAAAGAGCCTGTTGACAAGGGAGGGTGGTCTATATTCCACACATGGTTAGTTGGCCCTGACCTCTTGAATCCAGCTGTGAATTTTGCAATCCGTGGTAACGGCGAGAAAGCATGGTTTGGATGGCCCACAGACGCTAAGCTTGAGTCCCTACGCGAAGCTTTCTTTGAGGCTCCCAATCCAGCAGCCGCTAAGAAAGCAGCTGAGGCGGTACAGGCCCGTGCCTTTGAGTTCTTGCCATACATCCCCACAGCACAATTTATTTTGCCAACAGCGTATCGAACAAATCTGTCGGGCATCATCGTGGCACCAATGGCATTTTTATGGAACGTGGAGAAAAAATAGGCCTCTAATTTCGTAGTCATTGGAGTTCGTGTTTGTTTTCTTACATAGTAAGACGTTTAGGCGCAACGGTAGTCGTAATGGCTGTCGTTGCGTTTATTGTTTTTTCATTATTGTATTTAACGCCCGGGGATCCCGCTGCCGTCATTGCTGGTGATGTGGCAACCGAGGATGATATCAAGCGGATTCGGCAATCTCTTGGTCTGGACCAACCTTTTATCGTTCGTTTTGGTGCTTGGCTTTGGAGTCTTTTACACGGAGACTTAGGGATCTCTATCTTTACTAATTTGCCAGTCACAAAATTGATTGCTCAACGGATAGAACCCACCATATCCTTAACGATTTGTACATTAATTGTGGCTATTATTTCTTCTGTTCCTTTAGGCACAATCGCCGCAGCGCGTGCCGAAAGTAAAACCGATAGGGCCATTATGGGATTTTCGGTTTTAGGCTTTTCACTACCGGTATTTGTTTCGGCTTACTTACTAATTTTATTGTTCTCACTGCAACTGCAAATTTTGCCTGTACAGGGGTACCGGCCAATTGCGGAGGGATTTTGGCCCTGGTTGAAACATCTAATTCTTCCTAGCCTCGCACTCGGAACTGTATACGCCGCGTTAATCACACGTATAACCCGAGCCAGTGTTCTTGATGTACTTGCACAAGACTATATACGTACCGCTCAAGCGAAAGGATTGGAAGAGCGCAATATTTTGATTCATCATGCCCTAAAGAATGCAGCCGTTCCGATCATTACCATTATTGGTATTGGAATCGGTTTATTGATTTCGGGGGCCGTTGTCACCGAGACAGTATTTGCGATTCCTGGCATTGGTCGCCTTACAGTCGACGCCATTCTTCGGCGTGACTATCCGATTATTCAGGGAGTTATTTTAATTTTCTCAGCAACCTATGTAATCATCAATTTACTCATTGATCTCTCGTATGTATTTTTTGACCCTCGTATTCGTTATTGAGCGCTAAGATGAATACTCCAATACTTTCTTCAGTAAGCTCTCAATTTTCCATTAGTTATTGGTGGTCTTTAGCCCGCGTCAGAATCCCAGCTCTCTATCAACGCTACCCGTTTGCAGTTCTTGGGGCTTTTATTCTCTTGGTAATGATTTTTATTGCTTTATTTGCACCTTTTTTAGGGACAGTAGATCCACAAGCCGTGACGCCGCTTAATCGTTTAAAACAGCCTAGCAGCGAGTTTTGGTTTGGAACTGATGCATTAGGCCGCGATGTCTATAGTCGTGTCATGTATGGTGCGCGAGTATCGCTGATTGTTGGAATCTCTGTCGCTTTATTAAGCACCCTGATTGGACTTGCAATTGGTTTGATCACTGGTTTTGTGCGAGCAGTTGACGCGGTAGTTATGCGAATTATGGATGGACTAATGTCGATCCCTTCAATTTTGCTAGCGATTGCCCTGATGGCCCTTACAAAAGCCAGCATTCAGAATGTAATTATTGCAATTACCTTAGCCGAAATTCCGCGCGTAGTTCGTCTGGTACGAAGCTTAGTATTGACCTTACGTGAGCAGCCTTATGTAGAGGCTGCTACCGCATCCGGTACCCCCTTGATGAAGACCTTGATACGTCACATTTTGCCCAATACGATGGCTCCATTATTGGTCCAGGCTACCTACATTTGCGCCTCAGCGATGATCACGGAAGCGATTCTGTCTTTCATCGGTGCAGGTACTCCTCCGAATATTCCAAGCTGGGGCAATATCATGGCCGAATCGCGCAGCCTTTTTCAACTTGCCGGATATTTAATTTTGTTCCCAGCAATTTTCCTATCGATTACTGTTTTAGCAGTTAACTATCTTGGTGATGGTTTACGTGATGCCTTAGATCCCCGTTTATCACGCAGAATGTAGACTATGAGCGAACACAGTCAATATTCTGGTCAGGTTGTACTAGAGGTTAATGATCTGCGCACGTATTTTTATACTCGCGATGGGGTGGTGCGTTCGGTTGATGGAATATCATTCTCAGTGCGACAGGGGGAAACATTAGCGATTGTTGGCGAGTCGGGCTGTGGCAAAAGTGTTACTTCCTTATCAATTCTGCGTTTAATCGCTTCCCCTCCGGGAAAAATTGTTTCGGGTTCGATTAAATTTCATGAAAAAGATCTTTTGCATTTATCGGATGATGAAATGCGCAATATCCGGGGCGATAAAATTTCCATGATTTTTCAAGAGCCAATGACCTCTCTAAACCCGGTTTTGACTGTCGGTCAACAGATTGGTGAGGTTCTAGAGTTACACCGTGGATGTAGCAAAGAAGAGGCTAGATCCAGGGCTCTGGAGATGCTGAAGTTAGTAAACATACCTGAGCCCGAGAACCGAATTGATAACTATCCCCATCAGCTATCCGGTGGAATGCGTCAGCGAATCATGATAGCAATGGCTTTAGCGTGTGATCCAGAAATTTTGATTGCCGATGAGCCAACTACTGCATTAGATGTCACTATTCAAGCTCAAATATTAAATTTAATTCGAGGATTGAGAGACCGCACAAGGGCAGCCATTATTTTAATTACCCATGATTTGGGGGTTGTTGCTGAAATGGCGCAACGCGTGGTTGTGATGTACGCAGGGCGTAAAGTTGAAGAAGCAGATGTATTTGATCTTTTTGAGAGACCTTTACACCCTTATACCCTTGGGCTCCTTAACTCCATGCCACGGTTAGATGATGATTCTCAAAAAAGATTAACCGAAATACCAGGTATGGTGCCTTCTTTGCGCACCGAGATCATTGGTTGTGCATTTGCTCCGCGCTGTCCATCGGCAAGCGCGCGCTGTCAAACCGATTCACCGATTTTGCAAGATATCGGAAATCATCACTGGGTAGCCTGTTGGCATCCGAATGAGATTAGCAGGATAAATAACGGATGATGACTACTGAAATAAAAAAATCAAATACTTTATTAGAGGTCAACGATCTATGTAAACATTACCCAATTCGTAAAGGGTTGTTTAGTCGAGTATCTGGGTATGTTTATGCGGTAGATGGAATTAGTTTTACGATTAATGAAGGGGAAACTCTTGGGTTGGTGGGCGAGAGTGGTTGCGGTAAGTCAACGGTAGGTCGCACAATCCTCAAATTGATTGAACCAACCCGTGGTGAAATTATTTGGCGCGGTGAACGAATTGATGAACTAAGTCGCTCACAAATGCGGCCTTATCGCAAACAAATACAGGCAGTTTTTCAAGATCCATATTCGTCTCTTAATCCACGAATGCGTTCGGCGGATATTGTTTCTGAGCCGTTACGTAATTATGAGAGTCTTTCGAAAATCGAAGGACGTGAACGGGTAGCCGCTCTATTTGAGCGTGTGGGGCTTCGTCCAGATCAAATGTTACGTTTTCCTCATGAATTTTCTGGGGGGCAGCGTCAGCGCCTTGGTATTGCCCGAGCGTTATCAGTTCAACCTAAGCTCATTATGTTGGATGAGCCGGTCTCTGCATTGGATGTTTCAGTCCAGGCTCAAGTAATTAATCTTTTGGAGGAATTGCAACAAGAGTTCAAAGTATCTTATTTGTTTGTAGCCCATGACCTCGCTGTTGTAAAACACATTAGTCATCGTGTTGCGGTAATGTATTTGGGGCGAATTGTGGAGCTTGCGCCTACCAAAGAACTCTTTGCTAGGCCATCGCATCCTTACACAGAAGCCTTGCTATCCGCCGTCCCCGTTCCTGATCCGAAGTATCAGCGTAAACAAATTGTGTTGGGTGGCGATGTACCAAGCCCGATTAATCGTCCTGCCGGCTGCCATTTTCATACTCGCTGCCCTTATGTGCAAGAACGATGCAAAGTGGAAGAACCTCGCCTAGAAGAAATCACCCCAGGGCATTCGGTAGCTTGCCATTTCAAGCTAAATAAATAAAGTCCAGATTGCAGTTGTAGCGAGAAGGGTGGCAAGGAAGCGATTAAAAATCAGTAGGCGCTTGCCGTGAAGTAGCCAATTTCGGACTAATGCACCTATGAGCGCATAACAAAAGTTGCTTGCAAAAGCAAAAAACATTACGACAATGCTGACAAACATTAATCGTTCATATTGATTTAGGCTAGCCTGTCCCTCGGCTTGAATAATCCAAGTGACAGTGACCGTTACCGCTAAAAGCCAAACCTTAATATTCAAAAACTGTAGGGCTACTCCTTTACTAAAAGTAATTTTTAGTTTTGAAGGTTCAATGGTTTGTAATTCATGGCGACGACTTAATAGAAAAGCAAGCCAGAGCAAATATGCACATCCTGTTATTTGAATAAACCAACGCAGTATTGGTATTTGAATCACAAGCGTACCAATTCCTAAACCTGTTATTAGAAGAATGAGTAACCATCCAAGTGGTACAGCCAGAGTAAAAGGAATCACTTTTCGCAACCCTCATTACTGGCAATTGCCGTTGTTAGCATGGTATTTGGACCAGGAGAGAAGGTCATCACTGAACAAAATACAACGAGGGCAATGAGTTCCCGAAGGCTCATAATCTCAAACATAAATCATCTCGTCATTCGCTTGGCAATTGATCAAGGGGAAAGATGGGGCGACGAATTTTTATGAAATCAAAGCGGTCATAGTTGGAACTAGTCGGCCCACCTTGATCAGAATCACATTCAATTAATCCTTTACTCAGGGGGGCAAATACTGGACGACAGTACATGCGTGACTTTAAAAGAACAAAGGATTTATTCTGAATCTCAATACCAAGTTCACTCATAACGCCCAGATCATAAGGCTCTACACGTTCTGAGCTAATCACAATTTGTGCTTGTTCGGTCTCAAATAAAACGCTGGGTCCCATTCGTAGAATAGATCCAGTGAAGATTGGACCACGAACTAAGATATCGCCAGAATGAATTTTTTTTACAACGCCCTCTAAAACAAGAGGGTTCTTGGTTTGATCGTGATAAACCCAGCCAGACCGGTTTCCTAATGCAATACTGCATTTTTTCTCAAGACCGATTTTTAGAAGCTGATTTACGGTTGTGGGATCAGTAATAGGCCCTGCCGCAAGATTGTTAAATCCTCTTGCCAAAGCTAGTTCTAATATATCGGTGGTGTCACAAGTTCCACCCGACATCACATTATCACTATGGTCTAAGAGCAGAACGGGGCCCGACCCCGGCTTCTGTTGAAGGCGAAGGGCATCCTCTAGGCTGGCTTGAGATGGCGCACTGGTATAGACAAAACCGTCAGCACGGTCAATGATTTGCTCAGCCAGTTGTTGGGCACATTCTTCTGCCACCGTTCGAGCCTTTGAATAATGTTCATCGCTAATAACAACAACTGACATTCCAGCATCATAAAAATCAGCCAAACTAAATCCGGCCAAAATCGATATGCCCAAAACCCCTGGTTTTTTCTCTAACGCAATGGCTTGGTTAACAATCTCTTGCATGGCACCTTCATTGGTATTACTACGCAAGGTATGGGAAAGAATGGGCAACTGTCGATAAGTCATGTAGGGCTTAATTTTTTTCTTTAGCATTGCTAGCACTAAGCGTGCGACATGCTCCCCTGTCTGATACATATCAATATGAGGATAGGTTTTAAAACTAATCATCACATCGGAATTGGCAACCATTTTTGAAGTTAAATTTGCATGCAGATCAAGTGCTACCCCAATTGGGGTATGGGGTGCAATCCTACGAATACGCTCAAGCAATGAACCTTCACCATCCTCAGCACCACTTGCAACCATTGCCCCATGTAAATCAAGCAAAATGGCATCACATCCCTTGGCAACGGCTAAACAAATGGCATCGCATACAGATTGATATGCATTTGCATCCACGGTAGCGCTGGGGTTGGCATAGGCAGCGACCGGCGTTTGAATCGAAGCCCCCATCGATTGAGCGGCATCAATAAACGCACCCATTGCCGTACGGGCTCCAGTTTGATTTGTTAATGCGTCGCTTCCCCACTGTGGATAGAAAGACTCCAAGGGCGTTGCAATCGGTGAAAAAGTATTAGTTTCATGTTGAAACCGTGCGATTACAAGACGTAGACTCATATTACAGGCTTGGCGAAACGAAGCATACTGTGTAAAAGTACATTAGCGCCGGCCTCTAAATGATCTGTTCTAGCATCTTCGATTTCATTATGACTAATCCCATCCTTACAAGGAATGAAAATCATTCCAGTAGGCGCTAGACGAGCGATGTAAATGGCATCATGTCCTGCGCCTGAAACAACATCCATTTGTGAATAGCCTAAATCTTTAGAGGATTCTCGAATGGCATCAATACACGCAAGATCAAAAGAGCAGGGTGGAAAATAGGAGACTTCTTCTAGGGTAATTGGCATTCTGTGTACTGCACTTAATGTATCAATCTGCTTTTGAAGGCTGGCGCTCATCTCGGATAGGACTGCAGAATCGGGATGGCGTAGGTCCACTGAAAATTGCACACGTCCTGGAATAACGTTACGACTATTAGGAAAAACTTGAACCATGCCAACTGTTCCGCGTCCATGGGGCGCATGATTTTTGGCCAGTGTAATGACATATTGCATCAATTGGCTGGCAACATACAGGGCATCTTGCCGAATTTCCATAGGCGTGGGCCCGGCGTGTGCCTCAAAACCATGGACCACACAATCAAACCAGCGCAAACCCATTACTCCTGGCACGACACCAATGGTGATGTTATGGTGTTCTAACACAGGGCCTTGCTCAATATGCGCTTCAAAGTATGCGCCACAGGAGTGCTCACCAATCTTCTCATTACCTAAAAAGCCAATTCGTTCTAATTCGTTTTGAACCGATTTACCAGCTTGGTCGGTTCGACTATACGCATGCTCCAGAGAAAAGGCTCCAGCAAAAACACCCGAACCCATCATCACCGGAGTGAAGCGTGACCCTTCTTCATTAGTCCAAAAGACAACTTCAATAGGCGCTTCGGTTTCAATCCCGTTTTCATTTAATGTCGCAATGACTTCCAAACCGGCTAGTACCCCATAGTTACCATCGTATTTACCACCCGTTGGCTGGGTATCGATATGGCTACCAGTCATTACCGGTGGTAACTGACTACGCTGTCCAGCTCGACGCATAAAGGTATTGCCAATTTGATCAATGCTTACCGATAGACCAAGGGCTTTAGCCTGATTGATGACCCAAGTGCGGCCTTGTTGATCAAGATCACTCAGCGCTAATCGACAAACCCCACCTTTTGGAGTGGCGCCAATTTTTGCAAGCTCTAGTAAGGACCTCTGTAGACGCTCACCGTTGATGCGCAACTGTGTTGGTAGGCCAAGTTGCGCCACGAATTAGAATGCCTTTTTAAGTACTTTTGCGAAGATTTCAACTAGGGATTGAACTTCTTTAGAACTGGCAATAAAGGGCGGGCCCATGGCAATCGTATCGCCCGTAATTCTGACTAAGATGCCATGTTCAATACAACTCTCTAATATTTGCATGCCACGAAGGCCTGGTTCGCCTGGAATTGGCTCAAGGTCAAAAGCGGCACAGACTCCGCAATTCCGAATATCAATAATCCCTGGAGTCCCTTTAAGCGAATGAACTGCGTCGCCCAGTACTCGATCGAGAACAGTGGTTCGAGCCATGATGGCGTCGGATTCAAATATATCCAGACACGCATGTGCCGCCGCAGTAGCCAATGGATGACCAGAGTAGGTGTAGCCATGGAAAAATTCGATGAGTTGCTCTTGGCCCCCAATTCCAGTAATGCTTTCATAGATATCATCGCGCACAATTACTCCGCCCATGGGAATCACACCATTCGTGATTGCTTTGGCAAAGGTAATCATGTCGGGCTTAACCCCAAAGCGGTCAGCACCAAAGTTAGCAGCCAATCGACCAAAGCCGGTAATCACTTCATCAAAAATTAATAAAATGCCGTGCTTTGTGCAGATTTCTCGAATTCGTTCCAAATAACCAACTGGCGGGACGATCACGCCGGTTGAACCCTGAACGGGTTCTAAGATTACGGCAGCAATATTGCTCGCATCATGCAATAGGACTAAGCGCTCCAAATCTTCGGCTAAATGTGCTCCCCACGTGGGCTGGCCGCGAGAGAAGGCCATTTGAGATAAGTTTAGGGTATGTGGTAAGTGATCAACGCCTGGCATCATCATGGCACCAAACATTTTTCGATTCGTGGGAATTCCCCCAACCGAGATTCCTCCCACGCATCCACCGTGATAGCCGCGTTCACGACCGATCATACGAATACGACTAGCCTCACCTTTAGCACGATGGTAAGCCAGCGCAATCTTTAGTGCAGTATCCACAGCCTCTGAACCGGAATTAACAAAAAATACTTTTCCGAGACCACTTGGCGCGTATTGAGTGATTCGGTTGGCAAGTCTGAAGGTTTCTGTACCGGCCATCTGAAAAGCAGGAACGTAATCCATCGAATGGTATTGCCGTTGGATGGCCTCAATAATGCGTGGATCACCATGACCAAGTGGGGAAGTCCAAAGACCTGATGCGCCATCTAGTAACTTACGACCATGATCATCGGTGTAGTAAACCCCTTTAGCGCTAGCCATAATTTTTGGGTTCTTCCGAAAGTATCGATTTGGGGTATACGGCATCCAGTAGGCCTGCATATCGGACTGATCTTGCATATCAGCTAATTTTTTAAATTGTGTTGTTTCGATCTTCATAAAAGCCCTTTGGGAAGATTAGTTAGATTGCCAATCATTAATTAAGCGCTCAAATAGAGTGGTTGCATCAATAATTTTTTGTACATAACAAAACTCATCGGTCTGGTGAGCCATCTCAGGCTGTCCAGGCCCAAGCACTACAGTGGGTGGGTTACCAATGACCGTCTTTAGAGCCGAGGCATCGCTAAAGAAGGCCACAGTTTTTTCAGTGGGCATCACACCATTGATTTCATTGCACCTTGCATACACGTGTTGTACCCATGGGTCGCTCGAGGGCGTATAAAAACCTTGCACATCGATGATCGGCTCAAGAGCAATTTGCGGACCAAGAACTTTGCATAAACAACCCAATAGATGTTGGTGACTTTGCCCCGGAATCGAACGAATATCGAGTGTCATTTCGGCGGCATCGGGTACAGAATTAATATTGATCCCAGCCTTAGCGGTACCTACATTCAGAGTGGCTTGACCCATTAAGGGGTGGGGGGGATTCTCAAACTGGAATTTTTCAAGTGCTAAG
>VGIH01000043.1 GCA_016867965.1 Betaproteobacteria bacterium
TTGGACCATAGGTCTTGTGTGCCGAGAAACTCATGAGATCGACTTTGATCTTCTCCAGATCAATTTCAACTTTGCCCGTTGCTTGCGCAGCATCCACATGAAATATGACGCCACGCCCGCGGCACAATTCACCAAGACGCGGAATATCTTGAATCACGCCAATTTCGTTATTGACATACATCACCGATGCCAAAATGGTATCGGGACGAATGGCAGCCTCAAACTGCGCAAAACCAATCAGGCCGTTTTCCATCACATCGAGATAAGTAACTTCATATCCTTCACGCTCAAGCTCGCGGCAGGTATCGAGTGTTGCCTTGTGCTCGGTCTTCACCGTAATGATGTGCTTACCCTTCTCTTTATAAAAATGGGCGGCACCTTTAAGCGCCAAGTTAATGCTCTCGGTCGCACCACTTGTCCACACGATTTCGCGAGGATCGGCATGAACTAATTTGGCAACCTCAACCCGCGCCTCCTCCACTGCCTCTTCAGCCGCCCACCCAAATGCATGGCTGCGAGAGGCCGCATTACCAAATTGCTCCCGTAAATAAGGCAGCATTTTGTCAACCACGCGCTGATCAATCGGCGTCGTGGCCGAGTAATCCATGTAGACCGGGAAATGCTTAGGGCTATAGATGGAAACGGGCTGTAATGCAGCCTTTAGTGGAGCGTTCATACTTAACCTTGTCTTGCTAAATTAAATACTGAGTTGATGAGAGGCCGTTTGGGAGCCTCTTCTTTTTTGGCAACTGCAGCGACTGCAGGCTTTTTCAGTTTTGCAGGCTCAACGCGCACTTTTTTCTCGCGCAGATCGGCAATTACCACTCCATGGCTCTCTTGCTGCTTCACTAAATCGCGCAAAGTGACGGAATCTAAATACTCAACCATCTTGGCATTCAAGTTGGTCCACAAGTCGTGGGTCATACAGCGGCTAAGGGTATCTTCCTCACTATGGCAATTTCCCTTACCGCCACACTGGGTTGCATCCAGAGGCTCATCCACGGCAACAATAATGTCTGCCACACTCACCTCTTCGGGCTTGCGGGCTAAGGTATAGCCGCCGCCAGGCCCGCGAGTGCTCTCAACAATGTTGAAGCGACGCAATTTTCCAAAGAGTTGCTCTAGATACGAAAGAGAAATCTTCTGGCGCTGGCTAATTCCAGCTAAAGTTACAGGACCATGCGCTTCGCGCAGGGCCAAATCAATCATTGCGGTTACAGCAAAACGACCTTTAGTAGTAAGTCTCATTAATCACCTCGGTTGTGGGTTGATATGGACAGCCATTGTCAGACGGGTAATACCTGACAATTCCAGTCAAGTATAACATATTCCCGAGTATTTTTATCAGGAATAAGCCATAGGGGGAATGTGGGGATATAAAAACCATAAGCGCTTGATTTATATTGAATCTTTTGCAAGCGCACCAAATGCCAACTCTTTGATTTTAACAATCTGATCGCGCGTCGTAGCAGCTTTCTCAAACTCAAGATTTTTGGCCTCAGCCATCATTTGCTTTTCAAGGCGACTGATCTCATTGGCCAACTCCCGCTCACTCATCATCTCGTACTGCGCCTTGCGCTGCGCAATTTGCAACTCCACGCGCTTTTCTTGAACATCGTAGACGCCATCAATGATGTCTTTAATCCGCTTCTGAACCCCTTTGGGTTGAATGCCGTGCTTCAAGTTAAACGCAATTTGCTTATTTCTGCGGCGCTCAGTTTCTCCCATTGCTTTTTTCATGGACTCGGTCATTTTGTCAGCATACAAAATTGCTTTGCCATGAACATTACGAGCTGCCCGCCCAATAGTCTGAATCAAACTCCGTTCGGCTCGTAAAAATCCCTCTTTATCTGCATCCAAGATTGCGACAAGCGATACCTCGGGGATATCAAGACCTTCTCGCAATAAGTTGATACCAACCAAGACATCAAAAACACCCAAGCGTAGATCCCGAATAATTTCAACGCGCTCGACCGTATCAATATCCGAGTGAACGTAACGTACCTTGACGCCGTTATCAGCCAAATACTCAGTCAGTTGCTCGGCCATTCGCTTGGTAAGCACTGTGACCAGTACGCGCTCACCCGCTTTAACGCGCTCATGGATTTGACCCAGTAAATCATCCACCTGAGAGCTGGCGGGAAGAACTTCAATCGCCGGATCGACTAACCCAGTCGGTCGAACGAGCTGCTCAACGACCTGACCTGTTTTTTGGTTTTCATAATCGGCTGGGGTTGCTGAGACAAAAATTGCCTGGCGCATCTTGGTTTCAAACTCCGGAAACTTCAAAGGCCGGTTATCCATCGCCGATGGTAAGCGAAAGCCATACTCCACCAAAGTATGCTTGCGAGAGCGGTCGCCGTTGTACATTCCATTGAGTTGCCCAATCAAAACATGGCTCTCATCTAAGAACATGAGTGCGTCCTCGGGAAGGTAATCGACTAAGGTGGGTGGCGCCTCACCCGGCTTTGCCCCCGACAAATGCCGCGAATAGTTTTCAATACCCTTGCAAAATCCAAGTTCAGAGAGCATTTCAAGATCAAATCGGGTGCGCTGCTCTAAACGCTGAGCCTCCACCAATTTATTGCCTTTGACAAACTCATCTAAGCGTTCCCGTAACTCTGCTTTAATGGTTTCAATGGCCTTTAAAACAGTCTCTCGCGGCGTCACATAATGCGAACTCGGGTAGACCGTAAAACGCGGTAATTTCTGCTTAATCTTTCCGGTTAATGGATCAAAGAAATGAAGTGATTCAACCTGATCATCAAATAGCTCGACACGGATTGCCAACTCATTGTGCTCGGCCGGGAAAATATCGATCGTGTCACCGCGGACCCGAAAAATACCTCGCTGAAAGTCCATTTCATTGCGCTCATACTGCATTGAAATGAGTCGCGTCACAATATCTCGTTGACTTAATTTGTCGCCAGGCCTTAAGGTCAATACCATGCTGTGGTAATCGCCAGGGTTGCCAATACCATAAATAGCTGACACCGTTGCCACAATCACCACATCTCGGCGTTCCAATAAACTTTTCGTAGCGGATAAGCGCATCTGCTCAATATGCTCATTAATCGACGAATCCTTTTCGATAAATAAGTCGCGCTGAGGAACGTAGGCTTCGGGCTGATAGTAGTCGTAATAACTGACAAAGTATTCGACGGCATTTCTGGGAAAAAATTCCCTAAACTCAGAGTACAACTGCGCTGCAAGTGTTTTATTTGGGGCAAAAATAATCGCGGGACGCCCCATCCTCGCAATCACATTCGCCATCGTGAACGTTTTGCCCGAACCGGTAACTCCCAATAAAGTTTGAAACAGCAATCCATCTTCTAGCCCTTCGCACAACTGATCAATTGCAACCGGTTGATCTCCCGCCGGAGGAAACGGCTGATAGAGCTGATAGGGTGAATTTGGATAAGAAACAAACTTCGATTCATCGAGAGTTACTGGTTCTTCCATCTTCAGAGGAAGATCCTCAACAACCCCCGCTGAATCGGTAAGAGCCATGGCTTCTAGCTTCTTTTTTTTGCTGCTTGATTTTGGGTTGAGCTTTGGCATCTCGGCTATCATTTATGGCTAAGGACTAATCACCTAGCGATTTACAAATAATCTTCAATTTTGCCGTTTTTATTCCAATTCCACCAACTGCTTCTAAGAGCCTGATTTACAACAACTAATTAATATTTCCAACATGAACCTGTTTTCTTCCGTCCAGCTTGCCCCCAAAGATCCAATTTTTGGCCTAACCGAGGCCTATACCGCCGACCAAAGATCAGGCAAAGTGAATTTAGGGGTGGGGGTTTACTACACCGACGAGGGCAAAGTCCCGCTCTTGCGTGCTGTTCTCGAAGCTGAGAAAGAAGTGGTTGCCAAAGAAGCGCCACGCGCCTACATTCCGATTGAAGGACCGAATCCCTATAACTCAGCCGTCCAAAACTTACTATTTGGTAAAGATTCGGCCTTAATTCAAGCCGGCCGAGTGGTCACTGCAGAGTGCCTTGGTGGTACTGGTGCCCTGCGCGTCGGTGGAGATTTTGTAAAACGCCTTGAGCCGAATTCACAAGCAGCAATTAGCTCGCCGAGCTGGGAAAACCATCGTGGCATTTTTGAGGCTGCGGGATACACGGTTTTGGATTACACCTACTTTGACCCCAAAACACGCGGCGTTGACTTTGATGGCATGGTGAGATCCTTGGAGTCTTTTCCAGCAAAAACTTTAGTCATCTTGCATGCCTGTTGCCACAATCCAACGGGTGCCGATCTCACAAAGGATCAATGTAAAACAATTATTTCAATTTGCCAACAAAAACAGTTAATTCCTTTTTTAGATATTGCTTACCAAGGCTTCGCCGATGGCATTGAAGAAGATGGGGCCGCTGTACGCATGTTTGCGGATTCAGGAATGTCCTTTTTGGTATCGAGTTCTTTCTCCAAATCATTCTCCTTATATGGTGAACGCGTTGGGGCTTTGTCCATCGTGACTCAAAGTAAAGAAGAGTCTGCCCGAGTCCTCTCTCAGCTCAAACGCGTCATTCGAACCAATTACTCAAATCCCCCAACCCATGGTGCTGCGATTGTGGCAACGGTGCTCAACTCACCTAAACTGCGCCAAATGTGGGAGGATGAATTAGCCCAGATGCGCGATCGGATTAAATCGATGCGCCTCGGCCTGAAAGAAAAACTGGCGGCGGCTGGAATATCGCACGATTTTTCATTTATTGAAGCACAACGGGGGATGTTCTCCTACTCGGGATTGACTGCTGATCAAGTCGCAAAACTCCAAGAGCAGGATGCCATCTACGCCTTATCCACTGGACGTATTTGCGTTGCTGCCTTGAATAGTAAAAATATAGATCGGGTTGCTCAGGCCATTGCCCGGGTTCTCATGTCAAAATAGAATTCTTTGT
Organism: Betaproteobacteria bacterium; assembly: GCA_016867965.1. Lineage (GTDB taxonomy): Bacteria > Pseudomonadota > Gammaproteobacteria > Burkholderiales > Burkholderiaceae > Polynucleobacter. The sequence continues at coordinate 4,911 of VGIH01000043.1, forward strand.
TGGTTCTGGAGAGTATTCAATGCTTTATCAAATCTACGATTTCCAAAAAGCATTATTGCAACCCCTAACGGAGTGGGCAAAAACAACCGCTGAGACTTTTGTTAATCCAGCCAATCCACTCTCCCTGGTGCCAGGTGCGGAGCGCCTGGCAGCGAGTTATGAACTACTCCACCGTCTTGGCAAAGACTATAAGAAACCTGAATTTGGAATTCGTAGTGTCAATGCACATGGCAAAGAGGTAGTCGTCCAAGAATTAACTACCATTGCTAAACCATTTTGTAATCTAGTTCGTTTTAAGCGTTTTTCGGATGATGTTGAAGTCATCTCCAAAATGAAGCAAGACCCGGTTGTTTTAATTGTTGCCCCTCTCTCCGGCCATCACTCCACCTTATTGCGCGATACCGTTCGCACGATGTTGCAAGATCACAAGGTTTACATCACCGACTGGATTGATGCGCGGATGGTTCCAAACGACCAAGGCGTATTTAGTTTAGATGATTACGTCCATTACGTTGAAGATTTCGTTCGCCATATTGGTGCTGAAAATCTTCATGTGATTTCTGTGTGCCAACCAACTGTTCCGGTTCTCGGCGCCATCTCATTAATGGCTTCACGTGGTGAAAGTACACCACGCTCCTTAGTTATGATGGGCGGCCCAATTGATGCTCGCAAATCACCGACCGCAGTGAACTCGCTGGCGGTGAGTAAATCAATTGAATGGTTTGAAGCGAATACGATCCACAACGTACCGCCACCCCATCCTGGTGTCGGACGACGAGTCTATCCGGGGTTCTTGCAGCACATGGGTTTTATTGCTATGAACCCAAGCAATCATCTTCAATCGCACTGGGATTATTTTCAAAACTTAGTACGTGGCGATGAACAAGATGCGCAAGCCCATATCCGCTTTTATGACGAATATAACGCTGTACTGGATATGGATGCCCGCTATTATTTAGACACCATTCGCACTGTCTTCAAAGACTACGCCCTGCCAAATGGGACTTGGATGGTTGGTAACGAGCTCGTTAAGCCGCAAGATATTCAGCAATCCGCCTTACTGACGATCGAAGGCGAGATGGATGATATTTCTGGAAGTGGTCAAACGCGTGCGGCTCATAAATTGTGCAAGGGAATCGAGGAGTCGAGGAAAGAGCATTACGAAGTGAGTGGTGCTGGACATTATGGTATTTTTTCTGGAAGTCGCTGGCGCAATAAGGTCTATCCCCGCATCCAACAATTTATTCGGGCTCACCACTCATCGAACCCCAGCAATCAAGACGCGAATTAAATTGCATCAGATTTAAAGTCCATGCCCTCAACGAAGCTGGCCGACCTACTCGAAGACGCACTTCCGCAAACGCAATGCACAAAGTGCGGATATCCCGATTGCCGCGGTTACGCAGAGGCACTCGCTGAGGGCGAAAAACCTAATCGCTGCCCCCCAGGCGGTGTAGAAGGAATCATTCGTCTTAGCCAAATCCTGAATTACCCATTAAATGAAGAAACCCGCACGATTGATCCAGAGTGTGGGGTTGAACGCCCCCGTCCAGTCGCCTGGATTGATCCGCAAGCCTGCATTGGCTGCACACTGTGTATCCAGGCATGCCCGGTCGATGCAATCGTTGGCGCATCAAAACAAATGCACACCGTTCTTCCTGAGTGGTGTACCGGCTGTGATTTATGCGTTGCCCCCTGCCCAGTAGATTGCATTCATATGATAAATGCAACAGGGGAGCAGACTGGCTGGAATGCTTGGTCGCCGGCTCAGGCAGATCTAGCAAGAGCTCGGTATGAATCGCATTTAAGTCGCCTCGAACGTGAGGAGCTTGACCAACAAGAGCGAGTAGCCAATAAAGCCAAAGCTAAATTAGCCGCATTGGATCAGAGTCAAGCTACAAACCAAGCACAACGTGAAGAAATCGAACGAAAACGGGCGATTATTGCTGCAGCGATTGCACGAGTGAAGCAATCGGGTTCATAAGCATCATGAATCTTGAGCAACGCATTGCCTTTTTTGAGCAATTGAAGGCAAATAACCCCAAGCCAACCACCGAACTGGAATATAGCTCGCCGTTCGAACTATTAACTGCAGTCTTACTATCTGCGCAAGCAACCGATATATCGGTGAATAAGGGAACTCGTGGATTGTTTGCAGTTGCCAATACTCCAAAAGCCATCCTAGAGCTTGGCGAAGAAGGAGTACGTCCCTATATCCAACATATTGGGCTGTATAGGACAAAAGGAAAGCATTTACAAGAAACCTGTCGAATATTGCTAGAGCGCCATGGCGGTGAGGTGCCCAGAAACCGATCCGAGCTAGAAGCACTACCCGGTGTTGGCCGTAAAACGGCCAATGTCATCCTCAATACAGCATTTGGGGAAGCAACGATTGCAGTGGATACCCATATTTTTCGAGTATCCAATCGTACAGGTCTGGCCCCAGGTAAAAATGTCCTGCAAGTTGAAAATAAACTCATGAAACGAATTCCCAAGGACTACCAGGTCGATGCTCATCATTGGCTGATTTTGCATGGCCGCTATGTGTGTAAGGCTCGCAATCCGGATTGTGCGCTATGCATCGTCGAGCCTTTATGCTCCTATCGACATAAAACCAATCGAGGAAAAATACGTGGCGCTGTTTAACCCAAGTCGCAATGAGGTTCGACAATTCTTTTTCGGTGCGTGGCAAAAACAGTTAACTGGTGGAGTATTAACGCCCCTTGAGATGATGGCCTGCTCATGGATAAAGCTTCACCCCGAGTATCACGATATTTTGTCGAACAATGAAGCGCTCGTCCAAGAATTTACCCCCGAACAAGGACAAACTAATCCCTTCTTGCATTTATCCATGCACTTATCCATTAGTGAGCAAATTTCAATTGATCAGCCCCCGGGAATCAGATTGGTGGCCGAGCAACTTAGTCGAAAATTAGATTCGGAACATGAGGCCTATCATCAAATTATGGAATGCTTGGGGCATGCTCTTTGGGAATCTCAGCACAATGGCCAAGCCTTAGATGCGATAGCTTACATTGAATCCATTCGAAAACTACTTTAGGTTTTATCATGAATCAAGCAGCCGAATCCGACCCAATTACTCGATTTCGCTCCAATTGGGCGACTTATCAAAAACTACTTGAGCATAACTACATGTTTCATCATGAATTGGTTCGTGCAAGTCAACAGCTGATTCAATCAATTGATCGACCACTATCCCTAGTAGATCTTGGCTGTGGAGATGCCTCGCTCAGTCAAACACTTTTCAAGAATAATCAAATTTCACATTACATAGCATGCGATCTTTCCCAACCTGCGCTGCAGCTTGCTAAAGTTAATTTGGCACCCTGGTCCTCGCAATTGGAATTGAATTGTTTAGATATGCTCGAGCAACTTGGGCAAATACCAGACCACTCGCTTGATTTAGTATTTTCAAGTTATGCCATTCATCATTTGACTGATCAATCGAAACTAGCTCTTTTTAAGGAATGCTTTCGGGTCTTAAAACATTCAGGGTCGTTTGTGTTGATCGATGTGATGCGTAATGATGGACAAAATCGAAATGATTATCTCAATAATTATTTGAGCATGGTTGAAAAGGACTGGGTAGCGATCAACCCTATCGAGCGTGCCCGCATTACTGAGCATGTTCGAGCCAATGACTTTCCTCTGAGCCCCTCTGAATATCAATCGCTCGCGCGCCAAGTAGGCTTTCACAAGGAAGGTTTACTTGATGCCCATGGTTTTCATCAAGCCTGGGCCTATCAACGCTTAAGCTAAGTCAGCAATCCCTGATCGGATCGCTTCCGGAATACCCTTAGCAAGCTCACGTCGCGACTTAAGCACAGAATCAACTGTATCGCGTTGCCTTGGCGACCAAATTGAATCTGGGAAGTATGGGTCATCGGCAAAACGGGGGATCACATGCCAATGAAGATGCGGAACTTGATTACCCAAGGATGCTAGGTTTATTTTTTGGGGTCGCATGACGCGGCGCAAAGCAAACTCAACCACATCGACCAAGGCTAATAAGATTTCTCGCTCAACTCGTGATAACTCACTCATCTCAGCGATATGTCGGTTCCAAATCACTCGACAAAAGCCAGGCAAATCGGGAGTATCGACAAGAACAACGCGCGCATCGTCGCCCCGCCAAATGATATGGCCGCCATCCTCTTTACAAAGTATGCAATCGCTCATGAGCACTACTGTAAAACAGAAAGGCGCTTAAGTCACCCTTTTGAGATGCTGTAAGCGCCTTTCACAACTGCATAATCCGCCGATTAGGCGGATGAATCATTAATGGAATTGCTCTTCTTCGGTCGATCCAGTCAGCGCTGTTACTGATGACTTACCGCCCTGAATAACGGTGGTGACATCGTCAAAATATCCAGTGCCAACCTCTTGTTGATGGGAAACAAAGGTATAGCCCCGATCACGAGCAGCAAACTCTGGCTCTTGAACTTTCTCAACATAGGCTGTCATACCGCGCTTGACGTAGTCTTGTGAAAGGTCATACATGTTGTACCACATTGAATGGATACCGGCCAAAGTAATGAATTGGTATTTGTAACCCATTGCACCTAATTCCCGCTGGAACTTAGCAATCGTTGCATCGTCTAAGTTCTTCTTCCAATTAAAGGATGGTGAGCAGTTGTAAGCTAACATTTTTCCAGGGAACTTCTCACGAATTGCCTCAGCAAACTTCCTGGCAAAATCCAAATCCGGAGTACCGGTCTCACACCAGACCATATCGGCATATTCTGCATACGCCAAACCACGAGAAATCGCTTGTCCTAAACCTTTGCGGGTTTTATAAAAACCCTCAGGGGTTCTCTCGCCGGTTAAGAACGGTTTATCGTTTTCATCATAGTCCGAAGTTAATAGATCCGCAGCCTCGGCATCGGTTCTGGCCAAAATAATTGTTGGTACACCCATGACATCTGCAGCTAAACGAGCAGCAATTAATTTTTGTACAGACTCTTGAGTGGGTAATAGCACCTTACCACCCAAATGTCCGCATTTTTTAACGGATGACAATTGGTCTTCGAAATGAACACCAGCTGCGCCATTTTTAATTAATGCTTTACTTAATTCATATGCATTAAGAACCCCGCCAAAGCCTGCTTCGGCATCGGCAACGATTGGTGCGAAGTAATCGATGTAACCAGGATCGCCTGGATTGATCCCTTTTGACCACTGAATTTGGTCTGCGCGCTCAAAGGTATTATTAATCCGCTCAACCACCTTTGGCACTGAATCCACTGGATAGAGGGATTGATCAGGATACATCGCCGCATAGGTATTGTTATCAGCGGCTACTTGCCAGCCTGATAAATAGATTGCTTTAACGCCAGCTTTTACTTGCTGCATAGCTTGACCGCCAGTTAACGCGCCCAAGCAATTTACATAGGCTTCGTTGTTCACTAAATTCCATAATTTCTCTGCGCCCTGTCTCGCCAAGGTGTACTCTGGGCGAACAGAACCACGAAGACGAACGACATCTTCTGCGGTGTAGCCGCGCTTTACCCCTTGCCAACGCGGATTGGTATCCCAATCCTTCTGAATAATTGCTGCTTCTGCTTTACGAGTCACCATGTTGCTCTCCTTCATTCAAGATATAAATTGATGTCGACGAGGGCTTGAGAAGCCCAAACTCTTATGTCTTATACAAGAGTTTAGAGAGCGACTAATAAATAGTGGCAAAAACAGCTTTGGCTTAATAAATAAATTAAATCAATATATTCAATTACTTACTCATATAATTTTATGATATGAAATATTGAATTAGGAAATGAAATGTACTAACAATTTTCATTTTTCCATGATTCCATCTTATGAAATTTCGATTTCATCAGATGGGAATTAGATTTAACTTGCCGTAGCTGGACGATTGGGGATGCTGCCTGCAACTCTAAATGCAGTAAAGATAATCAAGCATTGAATAAAGGCAACACCCAAGAAAAGCCAATTAGGTCTGCCAGCATCGAGCAAAATACCAAATGCAAGAGGGCCGACTGAGGCGCCAAGGTCTATGCCTGAGTAAACAATGCCATAGACTCGACCAGATGCTCCCTGCGGCGTTGCTGACCGAATCATTAAATCGCGTGACGGTGCAGCAATACCCAAACCAATGCCAATCACAATAAACAAGGTTGGAATCAAGGCGGCCGATACCAACTCTGCACCAATAATCACCGACATCAGTGCACTAACAAATAAACAGATGACTACGATACGTTCTGGCGCAGCAAAACGGCTCGCCAGATAACCGCCAAACAACATGCCACCCGCGGTTCCGAGGGCTAAAAGGGTTAGAAAAAAGTTACCAGAGGCAACCGAGATTTCGTAAGTTTTAAACAAGGCACTAGGGGCAAACGATTGAATACCCGACATTGCCACCATGCTAAAGAAGAAGAAAAGCCAGCATAACCAAACAGCTGGTAACTTCAAGAAATCAAAGGTTCCTAAAGGACTATGGTTTGGATCTTCCTTACGTGCATTCGCCAAATTACTAGCTTGACGCTCCTTGGCATCATCCGTTAACAAATCGCGGTTAAACCACAGCAAGGCTAGAACTGAGATCGCCAAGATCGCTGCTGCCATCATCGCCGTTCGCCAGTTAGCCCCTTCGGCAATGGCCACCATAAAGACCGGGGCTAAAGCCCAGCCCAAATAACCGGTAACACCATGGAAAGAATACGCATAAGGCAGTCGTTTTGGTGAAATCTTATGATTGATTAAGGTGTAATCGACAGGATGAAAAACACCATTACCGCACCCCATCAAAATCGCACCGATCATTAACCCCAAATAGCTTGAGCTCACGGCGTAGGTCACTGCGGATAAAGCCAATAATCCAATCCCAGCGAACAAGACCGGACGAGCGCCTTTGTGATCGACTAGAAAACCTGAAGATGCTTGCACGATGCAGGAAACCACAAAGAACACGGTCATCAACAAACCAAGCTCGGCATACGACAAGCCAAATTCGATCTTCAACCAGGGGAAAAGTGGGGGGAGAACTAAATGATAAAAATGCGAGGTGCCGTGCGCGAGGCTGATTAAGCCGATCGTACGGTTATCACTGGAATAAAAACTGCCTTGGGCAAGCGACATAGCACTAGTTTAGCGCCAGTCGCCCGATCCTCCAAAACGCTTAATGGACGAGGCGTGAAAAGCTAAAATCGCCCTTTTTATCCACATCCACTGGAATCACATCCTGTGGGCCAAATTTACCCTCCAAGATCATCTTCGATACCGGATTTTCAATGTGTTGCTGAATAGCTCGCTTGAGTGGTCTAGCCCCAAAAACAGGGTCAAAACCAACTTCTGCTAATTTGTTCAACGCTGCATCACTGATATCCAATTGCATATCAAGACGTGCCAACCGCTCCGAGAGGTTTTGCAAGAGGATTTTTGCAATCGAGGCAATGTTCTTTTGATCAAGCCCATGGAATACCACGATCTCATCGACTCGGTTTAAGAACTCAGGACGAAAATGATTTTTGAGCTCACCAAAAACTGCTTCTTTCACCTCAGCTTGATTTTTACCTGTCATTGACTGAATCAAATGAGAACCAATGTTACTGGTCATCACAATCACGGTATTTTTAAAATCAACTGTGCGTCCCTGACCATCGGTTAGTCGCCCATCGTCTAATACCTGCAACAACACATTAAATACGTCAGGATGCGCTTTTTCAATCTCATCAAACAAAATCACACTATAGGGTTTACGACGAACCTGCTCAGTGAGATAACCACCCTCTTCGTAACCTACGTATCCAGGGGGAGCCCCAATTAAGCGAGCGACACTGTGCTTTTCCATGAACTCGCTCATATCAATCCGGATTAATCGGTCATCGCTATCAAATAAAAACTCAGCCAACGCTTTACACAACTCGGTCTTACCAACGCCTGTAGGTCCTAGGAACATGAATGAACCATAGGGCTTGTTTTCTTCGGAGAGACCGGCGCGAGAGCGACGAATTGCATCCGATACAGCGCGGATCGCTTCATCCTGTCCCACAACACGTTCATGCAAATGCTCTTCCATTTTGAGTAACTTGTCCCGCTCACCTTGCATCATTTTCGAAACGGGAATACCGGTGGCGCGCGAGACCACTTCCGCAATTTCTTCAGCGCCAACTTGTGTGCGAAGTAGTTTCGGACGGCTTGAATCTTTCTGTTCGGCCTTTGCTTCAGCAGCAGCAGCTGACTTCAGCTTTTGCTCGAGTTCGGGTAATTTGCCGTATTGCAATTCAGCGACCTTCTCGAGCTTACCCTCGCGCTGTAACTTTGCGATTTCAGCTTTAACGCGATCAATCTCTTCCTTCACGGAGGCAGCGCCCAAGGCTGCACCCTTTTCAGCCTTCCAAATTTCTTCAAGGTCGGCATACTCTGCACCCAAACGGGTAATTTCTTCCTCGATAAGATCTAGGCGTTTTTTGGAGGCATCATCCTTTTCTTTTTTAACCGCTTCACGCTCAATCTTTAACTGGATCAGACGGCGATCTAACTTATCCATGACCTCAGGCTTTGAATCAATTTCCATCTTGATACGAGAACCGGCCTCATCAATTAGATCAATCGCCTTATCAGGCAAAAACCGGTCAGTGATATAGCGGTGAGAGAGCTCAGCTGCAGCTACAATCGCAGGGTCTGTAATCTCAATGCCATGATGCAGCTCATATTTCTCTTGTAAGCCGCGCAAAATTGCAATCGTTGCCTCAACGCTTGGCTCGTCAACCATGACTTTTTGAAAGCGGCGCTCTAGAGCAGCGTCTTTCTCAATGTATTTACGATACTCATCAAGCGTGGTGGCTCCGATGCAGTGGAGCTCACCGCGAGCTAGCGCTGGCTTTAACATATTGCCAGCATCCATCGCGCCATCGGCCTTACCAGCCCCAACCATCGTATGAATCTCATCAATAAACATAATGGTGCGGCCTTCATCTTTTGCCACATCATTAAGAACGGCTTTTAAACGCTCCTCAAACTCGCCGCGATACTTTGCACCCGCCAGCAAAAGTGCCATATCCAAAACCAAGACGCGCTTGTCTTTTAGGGTTTCCGGCACTTCACCGTTCACAATGCGTTGCGCAAGGCCTTCGACGATGGCGGTCTTACCGACCCCAGGTTCGCCAATTAAGACCGGATTATT
>VGIH01000044.1 GCA_016867965.1 Betaproteobacteria bacterium
AGGCTGCTGGCTTTGAGTGGCGTGAGCCGGGTTGCTCCATGTGCCTTGCCATGAATGCCGATCGCTTGGAGCCTGAAGAGCGTTGCGCCTCGACCTCCAACCGTAATTTTGAGGGTCGTCAAGGAGCTGGCGGTCGAACACATCTTGTGAGTCCTGCGATGGCTGCAGCTGCGGCCATCGAGGGGCATTTTGTGGATGTGCGCAAGATCGCTTAATCTTTCTTAGAATCTGAATATGAACTTTTCAATGCGCGCTGGATTAATTCTTTTCTTTGCAATCACGCTCACAGCGTGTTCCAATACCTGGACCGGTGTGGGCAAAGATTTGCAGGAGATGGGTAAGAAAATGGATCCACAAGCTAAGCCCGTGGAAACTGCACCGAAGCCCTCTAATTCTCCGGGCACAAGTCCGAACAACAAAGACGTTACCGTCACCCCAGTGAACTAATTATGGATGCATTTTCGGTTTATCAAGACCTAGTCGCCCCATTGGATCGCGAGAATGTGGATACTGACGCGATTATTCCAAAGCAGTTTCTTAAATCGATTAAGAAAACTGGTTTCGGTCAAAATCTATTTGATGAGTGGCGGTATTTGGATCAGGGTGAGCCGGGTCAAGACTGCTCAAATCGGCCTCTAAATCCTGACTTCGTACTAAATCAAGCGCGCTATCAAGGAGCCGGTATTTTGCTTGCTCGTAAGAACTTTGGTTGTGGAAGCTCCCGGGAGCACGCACCTTGGGCTTTATCGCAATTTGGCTTTCGGGCCATTATTGCCCCAAGTTTTGCGGACATCTTCTTCAATAATTGTTTTAAGAACGGTCTCTTACCCGTGGTTTTGTCCGAGCAAGAGGTTGATCATTTATTCAATGAGACCAAGGCGTTCTCAGGCTATCAGCTCACCATTGACCTTGAGAGCCAAGAAGTGATTGCCCCAGATGGGCGTCGCTACCGCTTTGAGGTCACCCCATTTCGGAAGTATTGTTTACTCAATGGTCTAGACGATATTGGCCTGACCTTGCGGCATGCCGATAAAATAAGAGCTTTTGAGGCAGAACGCTTATTGCGGATGCCATGGCTTGCGACTCAGCTCCCGTAATCTGGCGCAACCCTGGCGCGCAATGGGCTTGTGCCATTACATAAAGGTTCATGATGAAAATTGCTGTTCTCCCGGGCGATGGTATTGGTCCGGAAATTGTTGCGCAAGCGGTAAAAGTTCTTCAAGTACTTAATTTGCCCTTCGAGATGGAAACCGCTCCAGTTGGGGGCGCTGCCTACGATGTAGCAGGCCATCCACTTCCACCAGCCACGCTTGATTTAGCTAAGGCAGCCGATGCTATCTTATTTGGCGCCGTTGGTGACTGGAAGTACGACACCTTAGCGCGCGAGTTAAGGCCTGAGCAAGCCATCTTAGGTCTACGCAAGCACCTAGGTCTTTTTGCTAATTTCCGCCCAGCAATTTGTTACAAAGAGTTAACCGCCGCCTCAAGCTTAAAACCAGAAATTGTTGGTGGTCTTGATATTCTGATCGTACGGGAACTCAATGGTGATATTTATTTTGGCTCACCCAAGGGTATTCGTAATGCTCCTGAAGGTCTCTTTACAGGAGCACGTGAGGGCTTTGACACCATGCGCTATAGCGAACCCGAGATTGAGCGCATCGCGCATGTGGCATTTACAGCTGCTCGTAAGCGCAATCGCAAGGTATGCAGTGTGGATAAGTCCAATGTCTTGGAAACTTCGCAGCTCTGGCGGGAGGTCATGACGCGCATTGCGAAGGAATACAGCGATGTGGAGTTAAGCCATATGTATGTCGATAACGCCGCCATGCAATTGGTGCGTGCCCCCAAATCCTTTGATGTGATTGTCACGGGTAATTTATTTGGGGATATATTGTCTGATGAGGCTGCTATGCTCACGGGCTCGATTGGGATGTTGCCCTCGGCATCGCTTGATAAGAACAATAAAGGTTTGTATGAACCAAGTCATGGTTCAGCGCCTGATATTGCAGGAAAGAATATTGCTAATCCCTTAGCCACTATTTTGTCGGCAGCCATGATGTTGCGGTTCTCACTGAATATGGCAAGCGAGGCAGAGCGTATCGAGAAGGCTGTGCAAAAAGTACTTGCTCAGGGCTATCGTACGGCGGATATTGATACGGCTGGAATGAAACGTGTATCGACCTCCGAGATGGGAGACGCGGTTGTTGCAGCACTTGGTTAATGATGAATGAATAGAACAGTTTGATATGGCTTATACCCCTTTAGTAAATCCTTTGGTTGGTTTAGTTGGCTGGCGCGGCATGGTTGGCAGCGTGTTGATGCAGCGCATGCAAGACGAGAATGACTTTGCCCACATTGAACCCATCTTCTTTAGTACCAGCAATGCGGGTGGTGAGGTGCCATTAATCAATGGTCAACGGGTTACCAAATCCGAGACCCGTCTGCAAGATGCCAATGATCTAAAGGCCTTATCACGGTGCGATGTGATTCTGACCTGTCAGGGTGGTGATTACACCAAAGCCATTTATCCCCAATTGCGAGCAACGGGTTGGCAGGGCCATTGGATTGATGCAGCGAGCGCACTGCGAATGGAAAATGACGCGGTGATTGTGTTAGACCCGATCAATCGTCCAGTCATTAATAAGGCACTGGACTTTGGTGGCAGGAACTGGATTGGGGGCAATTGCACCGTTAGCTTGATGATGCTTGCAATGGGCGGATTGCTCAAGAGCGGGATGGTTGAGTGGATAAGTGCGATGACCTATCAGGCAGCATCAGGTGCTGGGGCAGCGAACATGCGCGAGCTGCTTGAACAAATGGGTACCTTGCACCACAGCGTTGCCAGCGAACTTGCTAATCCAGCTTCATGGATTTTGGATATTGATCGCAAGGTTGCACAGACCATTCGATCGGCAGAGTTCCCTAAAACGAACTTTCGTAACACCGCTTTGGCAGGTAGTTTGATCCCATGGATTGATGTTCCAGTTGAATACGGTCAAACCAAAGAGGAGTGGAAGGCGGGGGCGGAGTGCAACAAAATTATGGGTAATCCGCCATTTCGGTCGCCGGGTAGCATTCCAATCGATGGCATTTGTGTGCGCGTTGGCGCCATGCGTTGTCACTCCCAAGGCTTAACCGTGAAGTTAAAGAAGGATATTCCGCTTGCTGAGATTGAAAAGATGCTAGCGGCTGATAATCAGTGGGTCAAGGTAGTCCCCAATGAGCGCGAGCTCACCGAGCGCGAGCTATCGCCCGCAGCGGTCAGTGGCACGATGACCATTCCGATTGGGCGTTTACATAAATTAGCGATGGGTCCTGAGTATCTTGGCGCATTCACGGTTGGCGATCAGTTGCTATGGGGTGCTGCTGAACCATTACGTCGCATGCTGCGTATTTTGATCAATCACTAGGTTAATTCAGAAATGCCTTGGCGTTGCGTCTTGCAAACTCTCTTTAACTGGCTCGTTCTGGCCATCGTGATCTTTTTCATGGTGCCAAGTTCACAAGCCGTAACGCTTGGCTCACCCATTATTTTGTCTAAGCCTAAAGAGGCTTTGCGGGCTGAGATTACCGTTCGAACCGGGGCTGAGGATAAGCCTTACATGGAGTCATTGGCAATTGATCCGGTGGCTAAGACGGAGTATGAGCGCCTTGGTATTTCTCCTCGGATTTTGGATTACAAGCCATCGATTACCTTAAAGCGCAAGCAGCCTGATCAATTTCTGATCATGGTGGAGACCGAGGATCCGATTGACGCTGATAACGATCCTTTTATTGACATCATCTTAGGGCTCAAGTGGAGTAATGGGGGTGTTGCTAAGACCTACAGCTTGATGGTCGGCGATGTCAACAAGGTTACCGTGCGCCCCGGCCAAAGTTTAAGTGAGATTGCTTCGCAAATCAGGCCTCAACTGGGCAATGCTGATTTAGATGAAACCCTGCTTGCTTTGTATAAGGCCAATCCCGATGCATTCATTGGTGGGAGTATTCATCGTCTACGAGCAGGCGCCCAGTTAAATAAACCGGATGCCAGCGTATTAAGTTCGATTACACCCGCACAGGCAAAAGAATTTGTACAAGAAGCAAATCAGGCTTGGCGAGAGCAGCGTGGTGAATCCCCTCAAAGCACGTCCCCAAATAAAGCGGTCAGTCAAACTCCTAGTGCGGCATCGGGAGTGGGAGAGGATCGCTTACGCATTGGTCCTGGCTCAGGCGATGAGGCCGAGACGCGACGTTATATCGAAGAGATCGTTACCCAAGAAAAGGCCTTGGCACAAACGAAAGCTCGCGTTGCAGAGCTTGAGAAAAATATTGCCGACTTGCAAAAAGTCCTCGAGGCTCGCAAAGCGGCTTTGAACGCAGGTGAGCAGCCATTACCGAAGTCAGACATGGATCAATGGGGCCCAGCAGTCGTAGGTCTTGGTTTAACTGCGATCACAGGCTTGCTGCTTTGGTGGCTGGCGCGCTACTCACGCCGTGCTGAATCACAACCTAGCGAAACCACGGTTGCCGATGCAGGCTCGATGGCATCTGCTAACCCTGCCGCAATTCCTCCTAATGCAGCCGCCATCTTATCGAGCTTAGATTTAAATCTGAGCCCAACCCCTGCGCAGCATGATGCAGATGCCTTGCGGGTAAAGCTCAATTTAGCAAAGGCCTACATTACCATTGAGGATTTTGAGGCAGCTCGCAAAGCCTTGGAGGAAATTCTGCTGGTGAGCAGTCAGGTTGATCCGCAAATTACCATTGCCGCTCGTGGCCTGATTGCTGAGATCAATCAACGTAACGATCATTAAATGATGCGAATTGCCCTAGGCGTGCAGTATGATGGCCGCGCCTATTGCGGGTGGCAAGTTCAACCCAATCAACCCACTATTCAGGCTGTACTCGAATCAGCGATTCGCCAGTTTATTGGTGACGGGCAATCGGTTAGGGCCACTGCAGCGGGTCGAACCGATACCGGTGTGCATGCCCTCGGGCAGGTGCTGCACTTTGATGCTCAGGTGGAGCGCGAGGATTGGTCTTGGGTGCGGGGGATTAATACCTTCTTGCCGCCCGACGTGGTGGTGAATTGGGCAAAGCCCGTAATGAATGATTTCGATGCGCGCTTTAGTGCCCATGAGCGCACCTACCTTTATGCCTTACTGGCTGGACCAACACGCTCACCCATCTTGCATCAGCGCTATGGCTATCAAATGTTGCCAGCTGGCCAGTGGTTTGATATTAAGCAGATGCAAGCCGCGGCACAGCACTTAGTGGGTGAACATGATTTCTCATCGTTTCGGGCATCGGAGTGTCAGAGTAAGACCCCGGTGAAGCACCTTTACGAATGCGCCATCTTGGATCAACAGCCCTTTGTGTACTTCAAAGTCAGGGCCAACGCCTTTTTGCATCACATGGTGCGTAATATTGTGGGAAGCCTTTTGCATATTGGCCAAGGTCGGCAACCCAGCGATTGGATGAGTAAAGTCCTCGCCGGCAGAAATCGGGATTTAGCAGCACCAACCTTTGCCCCAGATGGACTGTACTTAGTGCGCGTGGCCTACCCAGAAGAATTTGCAATTCCAGCGCCGCATTTGCATAGTTCCGGTTTTCCAAAAGAGCTTATGCTCCAATCTTAATCATGGGCTTACTGACTTATACCCCCAAGCAAACCCGGATCAAGATCTGTGGCTTGCGCACGCCAGCGGATATTGAGGCGGCGGTGATTGCCCAAGTCGATGCGGTGGGTTTTGTCTTTTATCCTCAAAGCCCCAGAGCGATCAGCCCAGAAGACGCGGGCACCTTAATTACCCAATTGCCTGTCTCGATGGATGCAGTAGGGCTGGTGGTTAATCCAACTCCTAATCAGATGGAGGAGATTCGGGCAAATGCCGCCATTACCTTATGGCAATTTCATGGGGACGAGACCCCAGAACAATGCCAACGGCTTTCAGGGGGTCTACCCTGGATCAAAGCCGCCCGAATTGGCCAGTCCTTCAATTTCCCTGAATTTTCTCTACAATATGAGAAAGCAGTCGGATTTTTGCTCGATGCATTAGTCGATGGCTATGGCGGTAGTGGTACCGCCTTTAATTGGAACCTTATACCGAACACATGGGCAAACGTAAACGCGCATCGGGTCGTTTTGAGTGGTGGGTTGAACTCGCACAACGTTGGCGAGGCAATCGCTCGTCTACATCCCTGCGCGGTTGATATCTCGAGCGGAGTCGAGATTCGTAAAGGGGTGAAAGACCCGGTATTAATCAGACAGTTTGCGGAAGCAGTGCGTAGCGCCGATCAAACAAATCCAACCAGTCATTCCTAGCGCGCAAGCGTTAAACCAAGTCGAGGTTCCTATGTACGATAAACCAGATGAACGTGGCCACTTTGGTCCCTATGGCGGCATCTTTGTCGCTGAAACGTTGATGTTTGCATTAAATCAGCTTAAAGAAGCGTATGCAAAATATCAACACGACCCTGCATTTATTGAAGAGTTTCATTACGAGTTAAAGCACTTTGTGGGACGCCCATCCCCGGTCTATCACGCCAAGCGTTTAAGTGAGCAATTGGGTGGGGCGCAGATCTATTTAAAGCGTGAAGATTTAAACCATACTGGCGCTCACAAGATTAATAATGTGATTGGCCAAGCCATGTTGGCTAAGCGCATGGGTAAGCCACGGATTATTGCTGAAACTGGCGCGGGTCAACATGGGGTGGCGACTGCAACCATCTGTGCCCGCTTTGGTTTGGATTGCACAGTCTATCAAGGCTCTGTTGATGTTGCGCGACAAGCCCAAAACGTGTATCGCATGAAGTTGCTCGGTGCCAAAGTGGTTCCCGTTGAGTCCGGAAGCAAAACCCTCAAAGACGCACTCAATGAAGCGATGCGCGATTGGGTCACCAACGTCGAGAACACCTTCTACATCATTGGTACGGTTGCCGGACCACATCCTTATCCGATGATGGTGCGAGATTTTCAGAGTGTGATCGGGAATGAATGCAAAGTCCAAATGCCAGAGATGATTGGTCGACAGCCTGACTATGTATTGGCTTGTGTGGGCGGTGGGTCAAATGCCATGGGTATTTTTTATCCTTATATTGATGTGCCAAATGTGCGTCTAGTGGGCGTTGAAGCGGCAGGTCGTGGCATGAAGACCGGTGATCACTCTGCTGCACTGTGCGCTGGTAAGCCAGGCGTCCTTCATGGCAATCGCACCTATCTCTTACAAGATGAGAATGGTCAAATTGCCGAGACCCATTCAGTGTCTGCTGGCATGGATTATCCCGGTGTTGGACCTGAGCATGCGTGGTTAAAAGACTCTGGCCGAGCCGAGTACGTAGCCATCTCCGACGAAGACGCATTAAAAGCCTTCCACGATTGCTGCCGTATTGAGGGTATTATTCCGGCGCTTGAGTCTTCGCATGCGGTGGCGTATGCCTGCAAATTGGCACCGACCTTAAGTAAAGACAAAGTCATTTTGATCAATCTTTCAGGTCGCGGCGATAAAGATATGCATACCGTTGCTCAAGCAACCGGTTCGGAAGGTTAGGTTCATGTCGAAGATTGCTGGCGTATTTGCAGACCTCAAGACGAAGAATAAAAAGGGTCTGATCCCATTTGTAACCGCAGGCGACCCGCATCCCGATTTAACCGCAGATGTGATGCATGCCTTGGTGAAGGGCGGGGCTGATGTGATTGAGTTGGGCGTCCCATTCTCAGACCCGATGGCTGACGGTCCGGTAATTCAGCGCTCGTCTGAGCGTGCACTTGCCCAAGGAGTGACACTCAAGCAATGCTTAGGCAATGTGCAGGAGTTCCGACAAAAGAATCAAACCACTCCTGTTGTGTTGATGGGTTACGCTAATCCAGTCGAGCAAATGGGCCATGCTGCCTTTGCAAAAGCTGCTAACGCAGCGGGTGTCGACGGGGTATTAATTGTGGATTATCCGCCTGAAGAATGTGAAGAGTTTGCAAAGCAGATGCGTAGCGAAGGAATTGATCCGATCTTTTTGTTGGCGCCCACCTCAAATCAAGAACGGATTCATCATGCAGCACAAATTGCTGCGGGCTATATCTATTACGTCTCGCTGCGTGGGGTCACTGGAGCGAATAACCTCAATACCCAAGATGTTGCGAGTGTGTTGCCTTTAATTCGGCAAGAGACCTCGATCCCCGTCGCAGTGGGTTTTGGAATTCGGGATGCGGCAAGTGCCAAAGCGGTTTCTAAAACAGCCGATGCGGTAGTGATTGGCAGTCGGATTGTGCAATTGCTTGAAGAGGCAAAAAAGGGTGACGAGTTGGTAGTACTTGAGCGCTTTATCCATGAAATCCGCCAGGCTTTAGACCGCGATTGAAGGTCGTTACAATACCGCTATGAGCTGGATTGATAAAATACTCCCGCCCCAGATCCAACAAAGTGATCCGGCCAATCGGAAGACTGTTCCTGAAGGCTTGTGGGTGAAATGCGGTGGTTGCGATGCGGTTCTCTACAGCAGCGACATTGAGGCCAATCTCTCAGTTTGTCCAAAATGCTCACACCATATGCGCATCAATGCGCGCAAACGCCTTGATCATTTACTAGATCCTAAGCCACGTCTTGAAATTGGTGAATCGGTATATCCCGTTGATGCTCTTAAGTTTAAGGACAGTAAAAAATACCCCGATCGTTTGAAGCAAGCGAGTGACGTGTCGGGAGAATCGGAAGCCTTAGTGGTGATTGCTGGCAAGATTGAATCCATTCCTGCGGTGGTGGCCTGCTTTGAGTTTGAGTACATGGGTGGCTCGATGGGCTCGGTGGTGGGCGAGCGTTTCGTACGCGGCGTTCAAGAAGCGATTCAAAAGAAATGTGCCTTCATTTGCATTACTGCCACCGGCGGTGCACGCATGCAAGAAAGTTTGTTATCGCTTTTGCAAATGGCTAAAACCAATTCGATGTTGACCAAACTATCGCAAGCAGGCTTACCTTACATTAGCGTATTAACGGATCCCACCATGGGTGGTATCTCGGCGAGCTTTGCATTTATGGGCGATGTAGTGATGGCTGAACCAAAGGCCTTAATTGGCTTTGCTGGCCCGCGCGTGATTGAGCAAACTGTGCGTGAGAAATTACCCGAAGGCTTTCAGCGCTCGGAGTTTCTGATGCAAAAGGGCGGCATCGACATGATTGTTGATCGTCGGCAGATGCGTTCTGAGCTTGCAAAATTACTCGCCCTATTGCAAAAGATACCGTCTGAGAAATTGCCCAAGCAATTGTTGCAAACCAATAGTTCGAGCTAAGTCGTGCTTGAACTCCAAAAGAACCAACCAATCTTATTTACCAGCCTAGACCAGTGGTTATCCCACTTGGAAACTGCCCACCCCGTTGGGATTGATATGGGTCTTGCCCGCATTACCCGGGTCAAGGAATCGCTCGGACTCAAGTTTGCATGCCCAGTTATTACAGTGGGCGGAACCAATGGCAAAGGCTCGACCTGTTCGTTTCTAGAGAGCATTTTGCTGGCCGCTGGATATAAAGTGGCGTGTCATACATCTCCCCATCTCTTGCGATTTAACGAGCGCGCCAGAATCAATGGGGCCGATGTTAGCGATACGCAATTGTTAAGTGCATTTGAACGTGTGGAGCGCGCCCGCTGTCGATTAAGCGATCCGCCAACCCTCACGTATTTTGAGTTCACCACCTTGGCGATTATGGATATCTTTGCCAATGCTGCAGTGGATGCCGTGATCTTGGAGGTCGGGATGGGCGGACGCCTCGATGCAGTCAATATTGTGGATGCGGATTGCGCGATTGTAACCAGTATTGATCTCGATCATATGGCTTATTTAGGTAATACCCGTGAGGCGATTGCTTTTGAGAAAGCTGGTATTTTTCGAACGAAGGCAATTGCAATCTGCGCTGACCCAATGCCACCTACATCGTTAATCAACCATGCCAATGCGATCGGAGCAGATCTCTGGCTAATGGGCAAAGACTATTCCTTTACAGGTGATCAACAGCAATGGGGATGGACAGGTCGGGGTAAGCGCTTTAGTGGGTTAGGCTACCCAGCATTACGGGGCGCCAATCAACTGCTCAATGCCTCAGCGGTGATCGCCGCTTTAATTGCTTTGCATGATCGTCTGCCTGTTAGCGCTCAAGATATTCGGAATGGTTTAGCCTTGGTGGAGTTGCCCGGACGCTTTCAAGTTTTGCCTGGTAGACCCACGGTGGTATTGGATGTTGCGCATAATCCCCATGCTGCGGCCACTCTGGCCGAAAGCATTGAAGCGATGGCTTACCACCCCTATACCTATGCAGTATTTGGGGCGATGGCCGATAAGGATATTGATGGTGTTTTAAAGCCCCTATTAAATACTGTTGATTATTGGTATTGCACCGATTTACCCACACCGCGAGCCGCATCAGCATCTGATCTTGCAAAGCACCTACGCGCCTTTAATAAGGAGGCTTTAGTGTTTATGGACCCAGGTGCTGCCTATCAAGCGGCGTTGGATAAAGCAGGTGAGGGTGATAGAATTCTAGTCTTCGGATCCTTCTATACCGTTTCAGGCGTAATGGCTTATCGAAATAACCAGGCACATTGATCCATGACCTTCTTATCGAACCTGTTTCGACGCAAGCCTGCCCCCCAAAAAATTGAGCCCCTAGCTCGGCGCACCTTCCCAAAGCGTGCAAAGCCTAACGAAGAAAGTGCCGAAGAACTTGCTCTGACCGAAGACCCTGAGAAGCAACGGGCTCGTCATCGCTTAATTGGCGCAGCAATCTTAGTCTTAATTGCGGTGATTGGATTGCCACAAATTTTGGATCAACAACCAAAGCCGGTAGCTAACGACATTACAGTGCAAATCGTGAGTAACTTACCAAATCCGGCAGCGGGCGTACTTGGTATCGAGTCAGATAAAAAAGCACCGGTGGAACTAAAAGCAGAGCCAAAGCCTGAAATGAATCCAACGCCCGCGCCCACCGCTAGCGCTCCTGCAGCAGCACCCAAGCCAATGAATCCAGCCCCCGCAGCATCCAATGCGGTCAATAAAAGTTTAGGTTTGGCTCCGGGTGAAGAGTTGGTGAGCACGAGCAAGGAGCCCGTAGGCTCAACCGATGCAAAAGCGGTAGCCAATGGCAAGTTTGTGATTCAGATTGGAGCCTTTGCTTCGGAAGAGCGTGCCAATGGTTGGGTTGCCAAGTTAAAAGAGAACAAAATTCCGTATTACGTTCTGACCCGAAATAACACAGAGGGTGTCAAACTCTATGTGCTTCGGGCCGGTCCCTTTGGTGATCGCGAGGCAGCAGAGTCGGCCGAGAAACGAATTCGCTCGCTTGGCCTAAGTCCTCGCATTGTTGAGTCGAATAAGAACTAATCATGCAATCACTAAACGCCATGCAATTGACAACCTTGGATTATTTTGCGATTGGCATCTTGGTCGTTTCAGCAGCGGTTGGCTTATGGCGCGGTTTTTTTCGGGAGGTCATTGCACTGGTCGCATGGTTTGCTGCCGCATGGCTTGCTTACCATTTCTGCAATTATTTAGCCACCGAGTGGCTTTCTGCATTTATTCCGAATGAGGCTGCACGTTTAGCTAGTGCTTTTCTACTGATCTTTGTTGCGGTACTAATTGCAGCTGGTTTATTGGCACGTGCCTTTCAATCCTTGCTCTCGACCGCAGGACTTACTTTGGTCGATCGATTTTTTGGTTTGATATTTGGGTTTGTTCGTGGTGCCTTGGTACTGGTTGTATTGAGCACCCTGGGGGCACTCACTGGTGCGCAGGAGACGCAGGCATGGCAGGCATCGGCAATTCGTCCGGTGCTCGAGCAGGGGGCTGGACTGATCCGCTCATGGTTACCTGAAAACTGGGCGAAGCAGTTAAATGCAATTTCAATGACCGATCCTTACCGATCGGCAGGGGGCTAACTATGTGTGGTGTTGTCGGAACGATTTCGCATCGATCAGTAAACCAACTCTTGTATGACGCCTTGCTCCTGTTGCAGCATCGCGGACAGGACGCAGCCGGGATAGCCACGATGAACGGTAATTCATTTGCGATGCATAAGGCCAACGGTCTAGTGCGCGATGTATTCCGGACCCGCAATATGCGCAGTCTCGTTGGTAATGCGGGTATTGGCCAAGTGCGTTACCCCACCGCTGGCTCGGCGAGCAGTGAAGAGGAAGCACAACCGTTTTATGTCAGCGCACCCTTTGGCATTATCTTGGCCCACAACGGCAATCTAACCAATGCCCCGATGCTGCGAAGTGAGATGGCGTACCGTGATCGCCGCCATATCAACACCAACTCCGATACCGAGGTCTTGCTGAATGTGCTCGCCGACGAGTTGCAAAAGGAGACAAATAGCGCCGCATTGGATGATGACTCCATCTTTAAGGCTGTTGCAGGTCTTAACAAGCGGGTGAAGGGATCTTATGCCGTTGTCTCCTTGATTGCTGGATTTGGTTTATTGGCATTTCGGGATGCGTTTGGGATTCGTCCTCTGTGCATCGGCAAGACCGATACACCCGAGGGAACCGAGTGGATGATAGCCTCCGAGTCGGTTGCTCTTGAAGGCTTGGGCTATACCTTTGTGCGTGATGTGATCCCGGGTGAAGCAATCTATATTGATCTTGATGGAAACTTTCATACGCGCCAATGCGCTCCGAGTGCCAGTCTCAACCCCTGTATTTTTGAATACGTCTATCTAGCTCGCCCCGACTCAACGATTGATGGTGTGACCGTCTATAACGTACGGATGCGTATGGGGGACTACTTAGCAGAAAAGATTCGGGCGGAGACCGACGTTAGCAAAATTGATGTGGTGATGCCGATTCCTGACTCGAGTCGACCTGCTGCGCTTCAGGTTGCAAAGCGCTTAGGTATCTCGTATCGCGAAGGCTTTTTTAAGAACCGCTACATTGGTCGAACTTTCATCATGCCTGGTCAAGCGGTGCGCAAGAAATCGGTTCGACAGAAATTAAATGCGATGCGGATTGAGTTTAAAGACAAGACTGTTTTGATTGTGGATGATTCGATTGTGCGGGGTACCACCTCGCATGAGATTGTGCAAATGGCACGCGAGTCTGGCGCCAAAAAAGTGATCTTTGCCTCTGCTGCACCCCCAGTGCGGTTTCCCAATGTCTACGGCATTGATATGCCAACCCGCAGTGAACTCGTTGCGTATGGTCGTACCCACGATGAGATCAATGATCTGATTGGTGCCGACCAACTGATTTATCAAAGCGTTGAGGATATGAAAAAAGCGGTTCAAGACATTAATCCCAACATCAAAAACTTTGAGGCATCCTGCTTTGATGGAAATTACATTACGGGTGATATCACCGAGGCGTATTTGGATGCTCTCGAAGCAGCACGCAATATCGCAAACAATGAAGAGGATCGTAAGAGCGACCCCAGTGATTTTGCACGTTCGCAATTGCATTTGCATTTAGCCAACGGAGACTAAACAACAGCTGTGGCATCTGCGGCACGCTGTGCGTGACAGTCTGTCATTTACCTGTCAAACTTCTTCTGTTATGAAAAAAATTGCACGACCCACACCCAATCTCAAAACCTTAGCGCCCGAGACCCTGGCGGTACGGGCTGGCACTCGTCGTTCAAGCGATTACCAGGAACACTCCGAGGCGATGTTTTTGACCTCGAGCTTTTGCTTTAACTCGGCCGAAGAAGCAGAGCACGGCTTTGCCAATGCTGATCAAGGATTTATCTACTCACGATTTACCAATCCAACGGTCAGCATGTTTCAGGATCGACTTGCGGCACTTGAGGGGGGCGAGGCATGCATTGCCACATCCTCCGGAATGGCCGCCATTCTGACAACGGCGATGGCGCATCTGCAAGCAGGTGATCATGTGGTTTGCTCAAAATCTGTATTTGGTGCAACCACGCAATTGTTCTCATCGATTCTGAGTCGCTTTGGGATCACAACGACCTATGTGTCAATTGATGATCTTAAGGCCTGGCAAGCAGCAGTGCAAAGTAATACAAAGCTCTTTTATCTGGAGACCCCGT
>VGIH01000045.1 GCA_016867965.1 Betaproteobacteria bacterium
CGGCTTGGCGAGCTCAAGCGCCCCCTGAAATACCCTCGCGTCAAAGACTATCTAAAAACTTTGTAATTATTTCCAGCCGTCTTTTAGACCAACGCTGCGATTGAAGACCAGTTTTCCTGGGGTGCTATCTTTACGGTCAACTACAAAGTAGCCATGCCGCTCAAATTGAAAGCGTTCTTCAGGTTGAGCGTTCTGAATGCTGGGTTCCACATAAGCCCGAATTACCTTTTTGGAATTTGGATTCATGAAGCTCAGAAAGTTCTTATCACCGCTATCGGGTTGGGGATCGGTAAATAAATGCTCGTAAAGACGTACCTCAACGGGAACGGCCTCCGCAGCATTGATCCAATGGATATTTCCCTTCACCTTGTAGTTATTGGAGTCTGGCGTACCGCTCTTACTATCAGGGAAATAGCGAGCTCGAACTTCTACGACATTTCCTTGGTCATCCAAGTTCACACCTGTGCACTCGATGACAAAGCCATGACGTAAACGTACACGCCCACCAGCCTGACCATCTTTTGGTGGAAAAAGGCGGAAGAATCCTTTTTCGGGACTCATCTGAAAATCGTCTGCCTCGATCCAAAGCTCACGTCCAAAATAAAACTCACGCTTACCCCATTCGGGATGATGCGGATGCTTAGGAGCAGAGCAGGACTCTTTTGCGCCCTCGTCGTAGTTTTCAATCACAAGTTTTAGTGGAGCCAAGACTGCGCTGGCACGAGGAGCGCGCGCATCTAAATCATCTCTTAAGGCTTGTTCGAGAACACTCATATCAATCCAGCTATCCGCTTTAGATACGCCAATCCGTTCACAAAATAAGCGAATACTCTCTGGCGAGTAACCGCGACGTCGGATACCAACAATGGTTGGCATCCGGGGGTCATCCCAACCATCGACGCGTTGCTCCTCAACGAGCTGCAGGAGTTTGCGCTTACTAGTAATTGTGTACGTGAGATTGAGTCTGGCAAATTCGTATTGATGAGGTAGTGGGCCTTTGAATACATCGCACTCTTTCAGACTGTTGAGAATCCAGTCATATAGTGGACGATTGTTTTCAAACTCCAGCGTACAAATTGAGTGCGAGACATTCTCAATCGCATCTGAAATACAGTGGGTGAAATCGTATAAGGGGTAAATGCACCATTGATCACCAGTACGATGATGGTGAGCATGACGAATGCGATAAATCACCGGATCGCGCATCACGATATTGGGATGAGTCATATCAATCTTTAGGCGCACCACATGACTACCATCGGGGAACTCACCAGCACGCATTTTCTGGAAAAGTGCGATGTTCTCTTCGGCGGAACGATCTCGATAGGGACTGTTTACTCCCGGAGTCGAAAAATTACCACGATTCTGATGGATTACTTCCGCACTCTGGCTATCAACATAGGCTTTACCATGCTGCATCAAAATTTGCGCAAACTCATAGAGGCGTTCAAAGTAATCACTGGCGTAATACAAATGTTCTACGCCTTGGTGGTGCCAATCAAATCCTAACCAACGCACCGCATCCAAGATGCTATCGACATATTCCACATCCTCTTTGGTGGGATTGGTATCGTCAAGCCGCATATGGCAGCGACCACCCGAAGGCAGGGAATCATAGTCCCTCGCTAAGCCGTAGTTGAGGCAAATACTTTTGGCATGACCGATATGTAAATAGCCGTTAGGCTCCGGTGGAAAGCGGGTAACCAGTGCTGGTAAAGGCTTACCATTTGGATCGACACGATTGGTATAGGTTCCCTTGGCTAAATCATGATCAATGATTTGACGTAAGAAGTTGGATGGCTCGACTGGGTTTGCAGATTGAGTAGACATCCCACTATTGTAGAGAAGACGGATTGACTGGTTCTGGAGGCAAAAAATATGGCCCGCAAACGCGGGCCAGATAGATAGAACAAAATAAATTTAGGAAAGTTTTATAACTCTTCAGTGAAGACTTCTTCGCGTCTCTTTTTAATCGCCGGAAGAGTAACAATAATTAGTAAAAGAGCGGCTGCAATTAGAAGGCTCAAAGACAGTGGTCGAGTGACAAAGGTTGTAAAGTCGCCGCGAGAAAGTAGGAGTGCACGACGGAAATTTTCTTCCATCATAGGACCCAATACAAAGCCTAGTAGTAGGGGGGCGGGTTCACAACCAAACTTAAAGAACATATAGCCAATAATACCGAAGCTTGCGGTAATAAAAATATCAAAGATCGAGTTATTGACCGTATAGACCCCGATACAGCAGAAGACCAGAATTGCTGGATAGAGCATGCGATAGGGAATCTTTAAAAGCTTAACCCAAATGCCAATCAGTGGGAGGTTCAGCAAAATTAACATGATGTTGCCAATCCACATGGACGCAATCAGACCCCAAAACAAGGTTGGATTACTGGTCATCACTTGAGGACCTGGCTGAATGTTGTGGATCGTCATGGCGCCAACCATGAGGGCCATCACGGCATTTGGTGGAATGCCAAGCGTTAATAGGGGGATGAATGAAGTTTGTGCTGCAGCATTATTTGCGGCTTCAGGTCCAGCAACACCTTCAATGGCTCCTTTGCCAAATTCATCGCTATGCTTTGAGGCTTTTTTCTCAACGGTGTATGCCCCAAACGCAGCCAAAGCAGCTCCACCGCCAGGCAGAATACCCAGTAATGAGCCAATGGTCGTACCTCGCAAAATCGATGGAACCATTCGCTTGATATCGGACCAGGCTGGAATTAGGGTTGTCACCTTATTGAGGAATGATTCACCTGAGCCCTTCTTCTCTAAGTTCAGCATAATCTCGGCAAAACCAAAAACGCCCATTGCAACCGAAACAAAACCGATGCCATCGGTCAGCTGAGGAATATCAAAGGAGTAACGAGCAACGCCTGAGTTCACGTCAGTGCCGATGAGGCCAAGCAGTAGGCCTAATAGAATCATGCCAACGGCTTTGATTAGGGAGCCTGATGCAAGAACAACGGCACCAATAAGTCCTAACACCATTAAGGAGAAATATTCGGCGGGACCAAATTTAAATGCCACTTCAGCGAGAGGTGCTGCAAAGCCAGCCAAAATCAAAGTTGCCACGCAACCTGCAAAGAATGAACCCATACCCGCAGTAAACAGAGCTAAACCACCACGACCGCGCTTAGCCATTTGATAGCCATCAATTGCAGTGACCACCGAGGATGTTTCCCCAGGGATATTTAGCAAGATCGCCGTAGTTGATCCTCCGTATTGCGAGCCGTAATAAATCCCTGCCAACATAATCAGTGCTGCAATTGGAGGGAGGGCATAGGTTGCAGGCAGAAGCATGGCAATCGTTGCAATCGGGCCAATACCAGGTAGGACGCCAATCAGGGTGCCAAGTAAGCATCCGATAAAGCAATATAAGAGGTTCTGCATCGTAAATGCAGTCTCGAAGCCCAATGAAAGATTATTTAATAATTCCATTTGTTATTCCGTTCAATGGGTTATTCGAGAAAGCTTGGGAGTAAAGGAAATTGAAGATTCAATCCCTGTACAAATGCGAGGTAAGTGAAAGTTACTAAGAAAATCGCATTTAGAACAGTACTTTTCCAAGTAAATTCGTGGCTTGCGCTAGCAGAGACAAGCACCAAAATAAAAACGGATAACATAAAACCGAGCGTGGGCAATAGCAGGCCGTAAAGAACGACCGATCCCGCTATCCAAATCACGATTTTCCAATTCCAGCCACCGATATCTTCTTTCGTATTTTTGGATGACATTGACCTCAAGAGAACGAAAAAACCAAGAGCGGTTAATAGCGCCCCAAGCCAAAATGGAAAATAACCTGGACCCATCTTTGCGGCAGTGCCCATTTTGTAGTTCAAGGCATTAAGCGCAAAAAATAGACCAAAGACCATATACATGATCCCGGCGCCAAAATCCTTTTTATTGCGAATATTCAAAATATGTCTCCTTTGTAACAATCGCTGCCTTTTTGTTAAGGTCTATTTCTAGTCGATTTGTGATTGTAAGGGAATGAGGTTGTACATACTTAAGGGTTTGCCCTAATTCTGTGCCAATGCGATAATTCTAAAGATGAAAGTCTCCGAAATCCGCCAAGCCTTCCTTGATTATTTTGCCTCCAAAGGTCACCAAATCGTGGCCTCAAGCCCTGTGGTTCCGGGAGATGATCCCACCTTGCTATTTACAAATGCCGGGATGAATCAATTTAAAGATGTCTTTTTGGGGTTTGATAAGCTAGCTTATCAACGGGCAACCACTGCCCAAAAATGCATTCGCGCTGGTGGCAAACATAATGACCTTGATAACGTTGGCTACACCGCTCGTCACCATACCTTCTTTGAGATGCTTGGAAATTTCTCATTCGGAGATTACTTCAAAGAAGATGCAATTCAATTTGCTTGGGAGCTGCTGACTAAAGTTTTCAAATTACCCAAAGACAAATTGTGGGTCACTGTCTATGCCGAAGATGATGAAGCCTTCGATATTTGGGCAAAAAAAATTGGCGTACCTAAAGAGCGTATTGTGCGTATCGGCGATAACAAGGGTGCGCGTTATGCATCGGATAACTTTTGGATGATGGGTGACACTGGACCCTGTGGACCATGTACCGAAATCTTTTATGACCATGGCCCAGAAATTGCTGGTGGCCCTCCGGGTAGCCCAGATGAGGACGGCGATCGTTTCATTGAGATCTGGAATAACGTCTTCATGCAATTTAATCGCGATGAGGCTGGTGATATGCATCCCTTGCCAAAGCCCAGTGTCGATACCGGCATGGGTTTGGAGCGCATTGCTGCTGTTTTGCAGCATGTGCACTCCAACTATGAAATCGATTTATTTGTTCATCTTCTGCAAGCAGCAAAAGATGCGGTTGATCGCGCTGGAGCCAACGGTTGTGATTTAGATAGCCCATCGCTGAAAGTAATTGCGGATCATATTCGTGCTTGCAGTTTTATTGTGGTTGATGGAGTAATTCCTGGAAATGCAGGGCGCGGTTATGTGTTGCGGCGCATTGCGCGACGCGCCATCCGTCATGGGTATAAGTTGGGTGCACGGCAGGCTTTCTTTCACCAGTTAGTGCCCGCTTTGGTCGCTGAAATGGGTGACGCCTATCCCGAGCTGCGTCAAGCACAAGAGCGAGTCATGGATGTCCTCAAGCAAGAGGAAGAACGTTTTTTCCATACCATTGCCAATGGTATGGAGATCTTAGAATCTGCGCTTCAAAACAACCAAACGGTCTTGGATGGAGAAACCGCATTTCGTTTGCACGATACATTTGGATTTCCCCTTGATCTCACGGCCGATGTCTGTCGTGAGCGCGGAGTCAGTGTCGATTCAGCTGGCTTTGAGGCGGCTATGCAGCGTCAGCGTGATCAGGCGCGTGCTGCCGGTAAATTTAAGATGGCACAAGGTTTGGATTATCGGGGCGAGCCTACAAAGTTCCTGGGATACGAACAGGTATTGATTGAGGATTCGCGGGTAACTGCCCTGTATCGCGATGGTAGTCCAGTCGACTCGATTCGGGCTGGTGAAAGTGCAGTGGTTGTTCTTGATCGCACCCCGTTTTATGCGGAGTCCGGTGGTCAAGTGGGCGACCGTGGCGAATTGCGAACTGAGCAATCGCAATTCATCGTAGCGGATACCTTTAAGATTCAGGCCGATGTCTTTGGTCACCAAGGCGAATTGCAAGAAGGCGAGTTAAAGCTTGGGGATGTGGTTGAGGCGCGAGTAGATACAAGCTTACGTGCCAAAACGATGCGCAATCACAGTGCGACTCACTTACTACACAAAGCCTTGCGCGAAGTTCTAGGCGGTCATGTCCAACAGAAGGGCTCCTTAGTCGATGCGGATAAGACTCGATTCGATTTCACTCACACTGCACCCTTGACTAAGGTTGAAATTGCTCGAATTGAGCAAATGGTCAATCATGAGATTTTGACCAATACGGCAACCGCTGCCAATGTGATGGCCTTGGAGGATGCACAAAAGACCGGAGCAATGATGCTCTTTGGTGAAAAATATGGTGAGCATGTGCGCGTACTTGAAATTGGTTCATCCAAAGAGTTATGCGGTGGAACCCACGTAAAGAGAACAGGCGACATTGGCAGTTTCAAGATTACCTCTGAAGGCGGAGTGGCCGCCGGAATTCGTCGGGTTGAAGCAGTGACTGGAACGAATGTGATGGGTTTTGTTCATGGCCTTGAATCAAAGATGCAAGAAGCCGCACATTTATTAAAGACAGCCCCTCATGATCTGCCCCAACGCGTCAGCCAGTTACAAGATCAACTGAAGTATCTAGAACGCGAGCTAGAACGAGTAAACGCCAAATTAGCAGCTAGTCAGGGCGATGATTTAGCCAGTCAAGCAAAAGATCTGCAAGGTATCAAAGTGTTGGCTGCTCAATTGGATTCGGCCGATGCCAAGGTATTGCGTGACACGATGGATGCACTCAAGGCTAAATTAAAGTCAGCTGCCATTGTTTTGGCAGGGGTTCAAGACGGTAAGGTAAGCCTGATTGCTGGGGTGACCAGTGATGCAACCAATCGGATCAAAGCTGGAGAACTCGTGAACTTTGTGGCTCAGCAAGTGGGCGGTAAAGGTGGTGGTAAACCCGAAATGGCCATGGCAGGTGGCAGCGATCCAAGTGGTTTGGGTAAAGCGCTTGCCGCCGTTGACGCTTGGGTTGCAGAGCGGGTTTAGTGATTCATCGCTAAAATAGCAACAAATAGGAGAATGAAATGAGTGAAGCAAGCTCGATTGTGGTTCATCGCGAAGTGGATGCCATTGGCATGAACTGCCCTTTGCCTATTTTGCGTACCAAGAAAACCCTTGCAGAAATGCAAACCGGTGAGGTCTTAAAACTCAAGGCAACCGATTCTGGCGCAACGCATGACATTCCTGCCTTTTGCAAACAAACCGGTAATGAACTGATTGCCACCGATAACGAGGGCGATACGATGGTGTTTTACGTCAAGCGACGTTAAGACAACCCAGCACTTCGACCCAGCATTTTTTTAGCAGCCTCCAAAACCTGACTGGGCTCTAGCAGGTCAAGGCACTCACTTTTGCTATTGGCCGTATCAAAGCAGCCTGCCTTTCGGCAGGGAACACAATCGCCAGGACCTTGCAAAATGCAAACCTTTTGTACGATTTGTGTGCGATCCCGAAGTTGATAGGGGCGCTCTCCAACAAAGCCATTAGGCCATGGCCCAAAATTAGTGGGCGGTGTGGGGCCAAATAATGCAATCGTTGGGATTTCGCAGGCAGCGGCAAGGTGGGTCACTGAGGTATCGACACCGATATATAAAACCGCACCGTCTAACACGGTTTTGACTTGGGGTAAGTTGAGATGCCCTTTGGTGTCGAGCACTGATCGGCTCACCTCATGATCGAGCAATGAGAGAATCTCTCGATTGAGGGCCAGGTCCTGCTCTGCGGGGGATGCGCTCAAGACTATTTGATGGTTCATGGCGACCAACTCTTTAATCAATTGAGCCCAATAGCCTAAAGGCCAACGCTTGTAGCCATTGAGTGGCCCTGGATGTAAAACAATATACGGTTGACGTAGCTGGCTTTGTAATACCGGGTTAAGAGCTTGACCGATGGGTGGAGTAACCGAGATCGGATTTGCAAAAAGATCGAGACCCTTAGCCCGATAAAAGGGCTCAAGTAGTTTGAGTTTTTCAACAATCACATGCTGTTCAAAATAATCGACAGTAACCCAATGCATGCAGATGGAACGCTTCCATGCACTTTTTTGATAACTCTTCGGCGTATCTTGTACGACCACGCCAACCCGACGAAGTGCAGCAAGGGATCCAAAAAAATAAGCTCGATCACTTGGTTGGGTAATGATCGCTAAGTCGTAACGCTGAAATAGCCGATTGAAGAGCCTAAGATATTCCCAAAGACTGGGATGTTCGGAAGTTTCAATCAGATCATGCAGTTCTGGATTGCCTTTGAGCATATCGAGCTTACCGCGGTAGCCCAGAAAATCAAATCGAGCTTCTGGCCAAATCCGGCGCGCAGCTTGAATGAGGGGTGTGGTGACTAGCACATCACCAATTTGTCGCGTAGCGATGAAGAGAACCTTAGATGGATCCCTCATTGCCTATTGGTATTGTCCAGAGCGCATTAATTCGATTTTATCGAGAAGTTTTTTAGTGCTCTCAGAGTTATTTGACTGGTCTCTAATTTTATGAAAGAGGTGAAGAACCTCAGTAGACCAAGACCCAGATTTTCTTTGCAATCCAATATTCTCTAATCGAAAAATAAAGTCAGCATCTTCATGACCCCAGCCAGTTATTGTTTCGTCAAAGCCATTCACTCTGACAGCATCTGCTTTCCAGCACGCCATATTGCATCCTTTAATACGCCTCCAAACAAATTTTTTGTAATTTCTCCACAGGCCATCATTGAGTTTTATATATAAGGGAAGAAATTTATTTAAATACCCTCTTAGACGATAAAAAAACGCCCATGATTTAAGATGATTAAAGTCGAATTGTTTTGTAGATAAAATTTCTTGAGTAAATTCTTGATTCAATAAAATTCGACCTCCTGTAACAACACAACCTTTTTTTGCGAGACGAAGATGGTTTTCAATAAAATCTGGTTGCACAACACAATCTCCATCAAGAAAGACTAAATAGTCCCCTTTTGCGGCATAAATTCCTTTATTGCCAATTAAAGTTTTCCTGCATCCGATATCTTCCTGCCATAAATGAGTGATATGGACCGGAAAATCTTGCGAGTGGCTGTCAATAAGAACCCGGGTTTTTTCTTTGGAGCCATCATCCGCTATCAAGATTTCATAATTATTTACGGTTTGATTGCGTAACGATTCTAAGCACAAGTGAAGAGCTTCTGGCCAGTTGTACGTAGCAATAATTACAGAAACGAAGGTCATTGTTTTCTATTTTTTTCAAGCTTCCACAGCTTAATATAGCGTAGATATGATCCTTGTGCGTTAGCTAGAGCAAGAGAAAAGCCCTGAGGACCATCTAAAAACCCAGCCCGTAAGAAATAGGTCCGAATAAACGACCAGGTTCCATGCAAAACGGCTTTGATTGGATTGCCAGTTTTGCCTTTGGCAAATGCCTGTTGAGCGGAGTCGGTAGAATAGCGCTCCATTTTTGCTCTAACCTGCTCAGGGTTCATAAAGCTGTAATGAAGCATTTGATTTTTGAGTTTCAGAACAGAGCCCTCGGGGATTAAACGTTCATGCACTAAGTCAGACGAGAACTTAGCGGTACCACGCTTAAAAAGGCGATCTACATAGTCGGGTGTCCAGCCCGAATGGCGCATAAATCTTCCGCAATACCACGATAGTCTTGGAATAGCATAGCAGTTGGCTTGCGGTTGATTGAGAACTGCTTTGATCTCAGTACGAAGTTCGGGAGTGAGTCGCTCATCGGCATCGAGCGATAGGACCCAATCGGAGTTTGCTAAGTCAAGAGCCCGGTTCTTTTGGGGGCCAAAGCCGGGCCAATCATCGGGGGAGCTTATTAGCGCCCCATGGGCTTTAGCAATCTCAAGGGTTTTGTCAGTACTTTGGGTGTCTACCACTACAATTTGATCAGCCAGCCCGTCTAAGGAGGCTAAACAATCCCCAAGATTGGCTTCCTCGTTCCGAGTGATGAGTATGACTGATAAGGTGGGCATAATTCATTATATGAATGCTTCAGACCGTCAAGCCCTAAATCGACTCATTGGCTATTTACGCCCCCATACCCGCCTAATTGTTGGATCTTTATTGGCTATGGCTCTGGTAGCCGCCTCGGAGACCTCCATACCCGCTCTGATGAAGCCCCTTTTGGATGACGGCTTTTCTGGGAAGATGAATGATCAACTATGGCTCGTCCCCGTCTTTCTGGTGGGGTTGGCTATTGTGCGAAGCGGGGCCCAATTTCTCTCTAACTATTTGCTAACCAAGGTGATTAGCAACATTTTGTTGAGGCTGCGCGAACAAATGTTTGCCCGGCTCTTGCGTGCCAAGACCGAGTATTACCAAAAGACCACGGCCTCGAACTTGATTAATGCAGTAGTTTTCGAGGTCAATAATGTCTTATCGATTATGGGTGGCATGCTGATCAGTCTCGTGCGCGATTTACTGACTGTAATCGGCTTGATGGGGTATTTGCTGTATTTGAACTGGCGCTTGACATTAGTAGTCTTCGTGATTTTTCCCATCATTGCGTATGTGATGAGTAAGATCAATAAGCGCTTACGCAGTCTCAATCGCCAGCAGCAAAGCATGACCAGTGAGTTAGCGTATGTAGTTGAGGAGGCCGCAGCTGGCCATAAGATTGTCAAAGTGCATGGCGGTGAAGATTATGAGATGCGCCGCTTTATGGAAAAAGCCGAGCAATTGCGTAAGTTCACGCTCAAAGCGGCGGTTGCCGGGGGGTTAAATCAGCCCATCACCCAATTAGTTGCCTCGATGGCTTTATCAGTAGTCCTAGTTATTGCCATCATGCAATCAGCGAGCCAGGGCGTGACGGTTGGTAGTTTTGCGGCATTCATTACAGCGATGCTATTGATTGTGTCGCCACTTAAGCATTTGGCGGATATTAACCAACCCTTGCAGCGGGGGCTGACTGCTGCTGAGATGATCTTTCAGTTAATTGATCAGCCGATTGAGGAAGAAAGAGCGCAAACATCCAATTTGAAGCGGCTTGATAAGGCCAAGGGTGAAATAACCTTTGAAGATCTTTCGTTCTCATATAACCAAGAGGAGGGTCGAAAAGATGCCCTACGTAATATCAATCTCAAGGTTAAGCCTGGCGAGGTGATTGCCTTTGTGGGGCCCTCAGGTGGCGGTAAATCAACGCTGGTTAATTTGTTACCACGTTTTTATCAGCCTAAATCTGGTCG
This sequence comes from Betaproteobacteria bacterium, assembly GCA_016867965.1. GTDB lineage: Bacteria > Pseudomonadota > Gammaproteobacteria > Burkholderiales > Burkholderiaceae > Polynucleobacter. The sequence goes on from VGIH01000045.1 coordinate 10,854, forward strand.
GATTGTGCTCGATCAAATCCCAATTGAGGAGATTGTTTTAACTGATTTGCGCAAACAAATCGCTTTTGTCAGCCAAGATGTCATTCTATTTAATGACACCATTGCAGCGAATGTTGCCTATGGCTCAAGTACGCGTGATGAGATTGATCGTGGTCGTGTGATTGAGGCACTGGAGGCGGCTAATTTATCCAATTTATTGTCTGAGCTACCCGATGGGATTGATACGCTGATTGGGGATAATGGCAATCGTTTATCTGGTGGTCAACGACAACGCCTAGCCATTGCGCGCGCAATTTATAAAGATGCCCCCATTCTGATTTTGGATGAGGCAACGTCAGCCCTTGATTCAGAGTCTGAGCGGCAAGTGCAAGAGGCACTTGATCGACTTATGGCCGGTAGAACCACTCTGGTTATTGCGCATCGGTTATCGACGATTGAGCATGCTGATAAGATTGCAGTAATCGACCATGGTGAAATCGTGGAATATGGTCCACATCGGGAACTAATCGCTAAAAATGGGCTGTATGCCGGTTTGCATCGCTTGCAGTTTAGCGAAGCAAGCTAAGAAAGCGAATTAATTTAGGACAATATCGTATTGTTCTTGCCGAAAACCAGCTTCCGCCTGGAGCCGAATCGGCTTTTGAATAAAGTCGCCAAGCATGGCTAAGAATTGATTTTCTTCCTCTAAAAATAAATCAATAACATCGGGCGCAGCAACGATACGGAACTCCTTGGGATTAAATTGACGGTGTTCACGCACAATCTCTCGCAAGATTTCATAGCAAATCGTCTGTGGTGTTTTAGTCTCGCCCTTGCCATTGCAGGAGGAGCAGGGTTCGCACAGAATATGTGATAAAGACTCGCGGGTGCGTTTGCGTGTCATCTCAATGAGTCCTAATGATGAGAAATCATTCACATTGGTGCGCACATGATCGCGCGCTAAATTCTTTTTGAGCTCGCTAAGAACGGCTTCTTGATGATCGCTCTGGGTCATGTCGATGAAATCAATAATAATGATGCCGCCCAAATTGCGTAAGCGCAATTGACGGGCGATTGCTTGTGCAGCCTCTAGATTGGTTTTAAAGACGGTATCGTCTAAATTACGAGCCCCTACGAAACTTCCAGTATTGACATCAATCGTGGTCATTGACTCGGTTTGATCAATCATCAGATAGCCGCCAGACTTAAGATCGACGCGCCGACCCAAGGCTTTATTAATTTCAGAATCAATATCAAACAGATCAAAAAGGGCGCGCTCACCCCGGTAGAGAGTTAGCTTTGAACTCAGCTGTGGCATAAAGGTTTGTGCAAATTGGGTCAGGCGTTCAAAGTTTTCTGCAGAATCAATCCAAATTTGACTAGTCTCCGGCCCTGCCATATCGCGCAATACGCGCTCTGCCAAATTGAAGTCCTGATGAAGAAGCGCAGGAGCTGCTTTCTCTTTTGCTCGTTGAGCAATTTGCTGCCAGGTGGCACGTAGATATTTCAAGTCTGAAACTAAGGTTTCGTCGCTAACGTGCTCAGCACTGGTGCGAACAATGATATCCCCGGATTCATCTGCAGGAATTAGGCCCTTGAGGCGATTTTTGAGGGCTTCGCGCTCCTCAGGGTTCTCGATCTTTTGCGAGATTCCGATATGAATCTCTTGGCCTAGTGGCCGATAAATTTGCGGCAAATAGACCAAATTACGCCCCGCAATACTAATTTGGCGGGTGAGCCTTGCTCCCTTAGTCCCCAGTGGATCCTTCAGCACTTGCACTAGGAGTGTCTGACCTTCAAACAACACCTTTTCAATTTGACCGCCAGGTTGGGGTTCACCCAAATCATTAAAGTGAATAAATGCCGCACGCTCAAGGCCAATATCGATAAATGCCGACTGCATCCCAGGTAAGACCCGCGCCACTTTGGCTAAATAAATATTACCCACAATTCCACGTTGACGCGTCCGTTCAATATGCAGCTCTTGAACAGCATTTTGTTCAATTAAAGCAACTCGTGTCTCTTGTGGGGTGATGTTGATGAGGATTTCTTGACTCATGGATGGTTTAAACCAAAACGTACGTGTGCTGCTTGCAATAGTTGGGCGGTTTCAAATAAGGGAAGCCCCATGATACCGCTATAGCTTCCAGAAATCTCCTCGATAAACGATGCTGCCATCCCTTGAATACCATAAGCACCCGCCTTTCCAAACGCTTCGCCACTGCTCACATAGGATTTAATTTGCTCAGGGCTTAATGTTGTAAATCGTATCCTTGATTTTTGCAATGCACAGACTGGGGTACTTGTTGGCTCTGGGGTGATGGCAACTGCTGTGTAGACCCAATGCGTCTGACCGCTCAAGATTTGCAATATTCTTACTGCATCTTCTTCATCGCGTGGCTTTCCGAGGATTTCATGATCGGG
>VGIH01000046.1 GCA_016867965.1 Betaproteobacteria bacterium
CCTTGATATTTGTATCAACATAGGTTTCTGGCGAGTGATAGGAGTATGGAATAGCGATCAGGGCCGCGAGATGTATTACTGCATCGCAACTCTTCATCGCCGTTTTTACCCCATATGGATCACGGACATCACCGGTGAAAACCTCGAATTGATCGCTAACGTCCGCCGCACAGCGATCAAGCCAGCCCAACGAGCTAGAAGAGTTATACAGCACAAAAGCGCGTACTTCATGACCTGCGCGAACTAACGCTTCAGTAAGATGTGAACCAATGAAGCCCTCGGAGCCTGTGATGAGAACTCTAGACATAAGTGATTACCTTTAAATTTAAGCTTCTAAACTCATAATATGGTGGGGGTTTTTGAAGACTATTTCACTCAACACTCTCATGCATAATCCAATCGATGATCGATAGCCCAGGAAGAAAGTGATCAGGTTTGCCATAGGGTATGGGCTCAAACTTTTGATAGATTAATTGTATGTTAGCCGCCGCAAAAGCAGCGTCGTCTTGATATCCGCTCGATCCCCCGCCACAAAGGTAGGCATCGGCGCCTATCGATTGCGCCAAGGCGACGAGCCTTTCAGTTGAAGTTTCCTTCAATTTTGGCAGTGAAGACTGCCTGACGAATTGCGTTTTACTGCCAAGGTACCTTGCAATAGTTTCAATTGCGTTGATATTGAAATTAGCCAAGTTGACCGAATCGAAATCGAGCAGGCTATCTATAAGCGCGATGGCAGATTGAAAATTCTTAGCTTCCTTATAATGCAATTTGAGTATCTTTCGAATGTCGTCTCGCCAAGGTCGCTTATCATCGATCTTGACTGCATCAATCAGCTGAATGCCCCTTTCCCGCACAACCGGACAAGATATCCAGGTTGCCTCCCCAGCGATGTTTAGCTTGACTCGGTTGCACCACGAGCCCATGCTGTTTCCACTTTTCGGATAATTAACCTGATCAAGAAAAATGAAGATGTCCGATCTTCGAATTTTGTCAAAATAACCCAGCCACGGAAAGAAGTTAGGCTGATGGATCGCACACAATTTCATGAACTGTTCTGCATTAAGTCACTAAATAGCAACCCCAAAATTACTAGATACACTTAAAGCTTCCATCTTGCCAAGAGGATCCATTAAAAGTACCCGCATAAATTCTTTCAAAAGCCTCAGATAATTGCACCGCTCGAGCAGTGGTTGAATGATTTTGCAAAACCAGATCTTGACAAGCTCTGGCCATATGCTCATAACGGTCAAGGTTAAGACAAATTTCTTGCACAATTTCGATTACTTCCGCAATATCTTGGATAAAAAGACAATTAGTTCTATGCTTAAATCCCAATAATCCTAAGCCCTCTGCAGGTTTGCAAAGCATAAGAGCTCCGGCAGCTGGAATTTCAAAAAACTTTCTCACTGGATAATTATTTGCTCCTCCGTCTGTTATACAAATCTTAGATTGACTCAAAACCCTCTGGAACAATAAATTATACAAATTAATCAGGTAAAAATTTGAGTATGGTTTCATAGATAATCTTTGAACAAATTTATAAACAATACTGTAGCGCGGCTGCACCATATTAAACTTTAATGATGATCCATCAATCATATCTATAATTTTTTTGCGTCGATAGTATCGACTACCTGGCACTGATACATCGTATTTTCGATTTGCCAATGCCCCCCAGTAAAATTCATGATCCGCAATCATGTGTCCTAAATTGATAATGTTGGACCTATTAGCCGAAGCAAAATTGTCCAACGAACCAAGTTTATAGCCTTTTTTAATTTTTTTCTGAATATATTTTTCCTCAGCTACAGCAGAAAAATCTGCTGTAGGATTTAGAAAACCTTCACCCCACATTATGAAATAAGCTGCATGCCGCAAGCATTCATCTAAGTTGGATTGTTCTGTGACATGAGGGTCAACCTCAGTTAAAAAACAGCAAACGCGATGCCTATTTTTTTGAAGAAATAGTTTTGTATCGTCCAGAAACCTCTGCGAGACGAAAATATTTTCACTTAAGGTCGCAGTAAAATTATTTAAAAATTGGTTAAGACGTTCCGATTTGTTTTTAAAACAAAAATAATGATTAGTAAAAATAAAATCAACATCACCGATTATCTCTAAATACCTTTCAACGCCATCAGATAAGATCTTAGAGTCAACATAACCCGGACCGAAAAAATGCAAGTTGAAAACTCGCCGCATAACAGCAACCCAAAGTGAACTCGTTGGATTCAAATATCGGATATTAAAACCTATAAATAATATTTTTCGACGATTGTTCATGACTGCTGATTATTAATAAGATCATCTAAAAAATCTCCTATGGAACTAGGCGAGAGCGTAAAATTTCTCTCTAGTTCTTCGGTATTCATTAAAATTTTTTGATTTTTATTAGTATAAGTTGTTCTTATTTGACTCTTTGACCCAGTTCGTTCAACTATTTTCTCTGCTATAAAGTACAGTGTTGGAAAAACGTGACTGGCTGTATTAAAACAGCTGTAAGGCTTTTGAAAGTCTCGTTCTAGAGCTTGAATGCATATCTCAACTGCATCTTCTATGAAAAGAACCTGGAAGCAATTGTTAGGTTCATTTACAATAAGTGGTATTCCGTTAAGAGCTGCTTGCTTAAAGTCAAAGATGACTCCGTTATATCTTCCGCGCCCATGAATTCCTGCCAGCCGCAAACTAACACCACTTAGTCCGTTGATATCTGTAGTTAAACGCAGACATTCTTCTCCAGCATGCTTAGTCAAGCCATAGAAATTCGTTGGGATTACTTTAGCTGTTTCTTTCCAGCCATTTCTCAGGGAAGGTGCGGAGCCATACACACTAATGGATGAGCAGTAGACAAAGCGTGTACAGCCAGCTTTAGCCGCCAATTCCACGAGATTGGCCGTTGCGATAATGTTGGAGCTCACTAATCTATTCAGGAAATCAGCCCCCTCATCTGGGAGCAGCGCCGCTGCGTGAAAAACCCGCTCAATATTCCAACGGTTAAAAAGCGCTTCAAGTTCTTCTCGGTTTGAAAGGTCGCACTGGACATAATGGATATGGCTGGGCGGTGTGTTTTGTAGCCGATCAGTGCGAGATCGCCAGACGGCAATAATTTCGATTTCGGTTTTTTTACAATACGAGTCAATTAAGCGACTACCGAGAAAACTATTTGCACCAGTTATGAGTGTTGCCCCCTTCATTTCATGCTCAGTAATTCGGTCCAGAGGGCTCTAACGACTTGATCAACTTGATAATTGTCCATTTCCACATGTATAGGTAAACAAAGTGATCGATTAAGAGTAGTCTCCGAGTTACTCAGGGTGCCATTATCAAAGTCCCGAAAGATATTTTCTTGATGAAGTGGCAGATAAATTGGCTTTGTGGGAATCCCATGATTTTCTTCTAGCTTTTTAGTTAATTTCTTATAATCCACATCTGGGGCTACAAAAACTGTATAGAGATACCACGTCGGAACGTTATCTTTCGGAATGTTTAAGAAACTGAGTCCAGGAATCCCAGTCAGCTTTTTTTTGTAGTATTGTGCGATCTCCCTACGCCTGAGAAGGGCACTGTCAAGTTCTTTAAGCTGATGATAACCAAGGCAGGCTCGAATCTCGTCCATGAACCAATCATTCCCCTCTCGTACGACAGCACCCACGCCTCCCTCCCGACCGAAGAGTCTAAGCTCACGCGCAGTCTTTTCAAGAGCAAGGTCATTAGTTGTAATAATGCCTCCGGTTCCTGTAGTCATTACCTTTGTAGGATAAAAGCTAAAACAACCTACATCCCCTAGCGATCCCGCCTTAATGCCATCTACGGATGCTCCATGTGCATGAGCACAATCTTCTATTAAAAAAAGACCATGCTCACGCGCAAAAGCGATAATCTCACGCCAAGCGGGGGTTATAAGACCGGTCAGATGTACCCAGACAATACCTTTGGTCTTTGCTGTCAGTTTTCGCTTTAAATCATCAAGATTAAAAGAAAGTGTTTCCGGATCAATATCCACTAATACCGGAATCCCGCCCGCCCATTTCACAGAGCTAATGTTCGTGATAAACGATGCGCCCGGAAGCAAAACTTCAAAACCACGTACGTCATAATGCATCAGTGAAATTTGTAGTGCAGTGGTACAACTATTTGTTGTTACTGCTTTTGAGGTCTTAATATAATCAGCAAAACTTGTTTCAAATCTGTTCGTATTGTTGCCAAGCATTAATTGCCCGGAGGACAATATTTCTTCGATTTCGATAAGAATTTCTTTCCGAGCGTCAGGTGAAAAGTATGGTTTTGTAAATTTAATTGACATTTTTATGGTCGAGTTTCACTTATATTTCGTCTATTTATATCATTAAACAATTTAGCTCTTGCTCTAATATGCTTATATTGTCACGCTTTATGATGAAGGATTTTTTTTAAGCCAGTCAATAGTTTTTATCTCATAAAAAAGTTGTTTTAAGAAAACTTTTAACTGAAAATCGACAGGGTTTATTGATAATTCGTCTTCGATTTTTTTCAGATTCTTAAATTAGGCTTCTGTGGCTTAGGAAAACAGAAGTCCTAAAAACACAATTGATGCAGTTCTGCAGAATAATTCGCATCAGCCACTCAAAATAGAAATCTGTGCCAATGCATTGCGCGAGCGTCGCAATATCGACATACCTATTGATTGCGTCTAGGAACAGTCTAGCGCTTACACTCGCTGGCCCTACGATTGTGCTTGGTAGCCTTTCTCCAGTGAACGTCAGCGCTTGCACCGAGTTCTGTCGAGACCACAAAAAGAGCCAACAGTTTGGAGTGTTTGCTTTTTTCTATCAGCATCCACCCACTTTTATAGCCAGCTGCCGCTGGCGTTGGCCGAGTTGACGAATGGTTTGGAGCGACAGATCTAACCGCTTATGATTCGCTTCCAACCATCGAAGTAATGATTCTGCATCGCGGCAAAGAGCCGTCCCCTTGGTCGGCAACATTCGGATACCCGACGGATTATCCAAAAGCGATCCTCGTTCGGACAATCGACCAACGGCCTGGATTAGCAGTTCAAAACTGATCATTAATTCCGCTCGGGAGACCCCGTCATAACCGTGAACCAATCTATCGCGATGCCGTTTTATTTTCCGGTAGGTTCGAAGTGGAAAGCCCAAGAGCTCTCCAACCGACTTTTCGTAAAAAGCCGATAGCGCGAACAGCGGGTCAAGTTTCAGACGATAGTCGCTGAGGATCGCTTGCACCGTCGCCCCCGTTATCCGCTGTTCGAACCGAAAGTACCTTCGCAAAAGCCGGCGACATTGTCTTTCAAAGAAGCAAAAAGCCTCAAGAAAGGCCTCAGAGCGGTAGCCCTCAAGCCAAAGCATCATTAAACGGTCTCCATCGTTAGGAAATAACTCTCCAAATTCTGATAGTGCTACGGATAACCCCGTCCGGTTTTGACGGTTGGCCTTTTGTAACAACGTCCGATAACTGATCCACGTCGACCGACCGCGACTTGCGAGATGCGAGCAGACCTTTTCAGCCGGGTGTGCATCAGCTGCAGACCACCATTCCGGATGTGTCAAGACTTGGACACGATCTGGTTGCTCATCCAGCAGTTGCTGCCAGGAGCGGTGAATCCAGTAACCATTCGAGTCCGAGGTATATTGCACATTTTCCTGCAAGTATGCAGCGCAAGCATTACGAAGCCCCGCATAGTGACTGGCTTTGCAGGACATAGTGAACGGCGTGGTGTTGTGGAACGAGAACATTTTGACCTGCCGTGAGGCGGGCAATTCTAGTAGGCGGTTCAAAACCCCCGCCTCCCATTTAATGGCCTCGCATAAATCGCTTTCGTTTTCAATGCCATGCCATGCAGCATCAAAATGTAGTCCAATATCGTGTCCAAAATTACCGATTTCCCGCAGGAGTTCGCGAGTCGATCGTTCAAACGGACTGTAGAACTCGCCCGACAACAAGACCGTGTAAGTACTTCTTACCCCGAGATTGGCCTCGATGCGCGCCAAAGCAAGCGCTTGTGCCGGCGACATATCAATATCGTGGCGAACAATCGCAAATTTGCTAAAAGCGGAATGAGAATCGAGCACTTCAAATCCAACACAAGGGTAGCGAGCTACCATAACAGCTAGCAAGCGACGATATTCGGAGAGGTCAAAGCCTTGAAGTCTATCAATATCCATAATCAAAACGCTTCTGTTTTAACTATTTTAGTTGTGCGAATTCTATAGCAAGGCAAGCTATCAGTTTTATTTATGGACAGTAAGCACAAAGATTAATTACAACACCCTAACAAAAAAACTAATACGTAAGCAGGACAGCCCTTTCTTATACTGAAGGGCGAGATATGATTTAACTGATGAAGAGCTGAGGTGGGAATAATTAAGAAAATTCTTTAGTGTCTAGTCATTGAGTAACTGCGAATTAAATTTAAATTTTGAACAATACCGATTATCTTTGATTGACTACTTTCGGACTACACCCGGTGTTATTGTTATCCTCAGGAAAGGCAAAGAAAATCGGAGAGATGCCCAGTTGTAATTTGTTAATTTTTAAGTATCACTCAAAGTGAAGGCCGCATAGGTTACGAACAAAGCTGCTAAAATTTCTATTTTGCTCGTCAAGTCTACTGCCTTCGTCAGAAGATGCTCGTGCGTCGAGTAAGGTAAAATTTACAGATAGTTTGTCAATCTGAGTACTAAGATCGTGGTGGTCGCTCTTCGATATTGTGGAGATAGGTCGAGACATTTGATTGCTCAGTTGGTTACTCTTGCTGGCGCGCCCCAAGCCTTACTTCCGGCTGGGAGGTCATTATTTACAAAACTATTTGCGCCAATTACGCAGCGGTTCCCAATCGTAACGCCCCTGCTAATAACTACATTTGGGCCGATGTAGCAGCGACTTCCGATTCTCACGGATGCGCGTGCCATAGCAGCCTTACCGCCACTTATCGCCCACTCAACCGTATCATGAGTATAGATCTGGACGCCCGCACTGATAGAGCAATAATTGCCAATCATCAAACATCCTCCAGACCCATCCAGTACCGTAAAAGGCCCAATCCACGTATGCTTACCCACTTTCACATCACCCAGCACCAAAGCGCTGTCGTAAATCGAGCTACCCTTGCCGAACCCGAGTGATTTTGCTTTTTTCCAACGATCTACAATGTAGTCAGCGAAGGGTAAACCACGGTTCCAGCACTGTTGAACAATTGCCTGCTCATTCGCCAAGAGGGCTCTCAGTTCCTCAAGTAGTTCATTGAGGCGCCGAGGGTCTGTCCCGCTCGCCAAACTATCGAGAGCGCCGGTCTCCACAGTAAGTTTTTTGTTTATGGCTTACTTTCTTAAGTTAGATGATTTCGTAAACCTATGCGACCACGTGACGATGGTTCCCAAAGACTATTCACTTTGCTAAAAAGCACGAACAAATCGAGGCTGTGACACTCAAAGGCACGTCAAGCATGCGGGGAGACCGTCCTTGACCGACGTAAAGCACTCGGACAAGGCCGAGTCTGCGCACTACTGAACTGGGCAATGACGTTAGACTCCTAATTGCAGCTACTCTAACTATATTCTAGGGAACGTCGAGGTACAACCCGAAGCCTAGAGTTATCCTACGCCTTGATTCTCAGGGTTCCATCGACTAGCTGAAATAACAATTTCTTAAATAGTCTCAGCGCAGGCTGTTCGAAGTAACGACGTTAAACGGTCCCAATCTTGTTAATTGCGTAAATGCACATATTATTTCCGGGCGATAACAGTAATCCCTGACTCCTCAACATGTAACCGTTCTATGGTCAGATTAGCTCTTTTACAAAATTCTATTACCTCGTCTGGGGTATGCCGATGGCAGTTCAAGGGCCGAAACCAATCAAAATTGATATGGTTCATTTCATCAAGAGAATAATCAGGACGATAATAAGATTTACACACCTTGTAATAAAAAAGTCTTTGAATATTTTGCCGACCTCTTGTAATTCCGAGCAATGGGATATCTTCTTCAATATCAATTTCAATATTTAACTCACCTAAAGTTCTACCTAACTTAGTTAGTGACATTAGAGCCTCCCATGCCTGATCGTTGGTTAACGTCGAAATTTGTTTCCGAATAAAATCATCGGTGAATTCGCGAATTGGTGCTTTACGCGCATAGACATAGAATAAAAAAAAGCCATTTGGCTCTAAAATGCGACTTAGACTATCGATCGCTCTTTCTACACTATCGGTATGATGCAAGACTCCTTCAGAGAAGATGACGTGAAACGGAGCCTCATCTTCAGGAATCGAATGAAGATCACAGCGTATAAACCGTGCAGGTACTGCCGCCTCCGCGAAGCGATCATACGCCGTTTGAACTGATTCAGAACTATCAACTCCAAGGTAGTTATTTTGTCTCAGCCGTTCACCGAACAAAAGGAGAGCTGATCCGCCGCTACCACAGCCAGCATCCAAGATGCGTCTCCCCCCCCCCGCTAGCAAATCATCTATACGCCTGGAGTCGCTATCAAAATATTTTTCAAGCAACCATCGTCTCCATTCACTCTGAACCGCCTCTGATTCGTAAGTTTCTCGTTTTTTCCATTTAAATCCAAAGGTATCATCGGTTTGCTTTTGATTTTTTGAAATCGATTTAGGCATTCTGTATCCCAAAATTATTGTTTAAATATTTAAAAATTTTTTAAACTCCACGCTTTTTCACTTGACTACCACTAGTTTTTTAAATCTTATCCTGCCTAAAAAACCTTGGCAGCCAGAAGGGTACGAGTCGGGGCGAGAGATTTAAGGAAGAGTTCAAGTTAGCATCGTTTTGGCAGATCATCAATCGCAAGGTATCAGTAGAAGGGGTATTCAAGCGTCTTGGTGTCGATCCGGATCTCATATCAGTAGATCAAGCGTTATGCGGCACCACTTGAGTAGCGTAAGGGGCGAAACTAAAGGGTAATCAAGATTCGTCGGCTTAAATTCGAGAGTCCGGCTAGTATCCGGAAGATTAGTGGGAATCCACTAGTTGTCATTCTTTATCTCAGTGAAACGCTTCCAACATCCATGCTTCCACATTCAATAACGACCATATTAGCAAGCGTCGGTTTTGGTCTCCGTTTACATGCTGATTAATCAAATCCCTGATAGTTTCTCTGTCCATAAACTCATAAATTTGAGAATTATTCGTTAGCAACTTAGATTTTACAAAGTCAATACTCTCTCCCTTAAACCAACTAGCATCGGGCGATGAGAAGCCTTGCTTCTCGACTTGTGTGATGTTAGCAGGAACATAACGCGCCATCACGTCGCGTAGGATCTGTTTGCCATCGTTAGTTTTTTGAAAATACTGGTTTCGCTTGTTTCCAGGTTCGTTTTCATTGAGCCGTAAAACCTCAGACAGATTTTTCAGTTTCATACCCACTGGGCACTGCATGGCAAGTTCGACCAAATCGTTATCCATGAACGGCACCCGGCTCTCGAGGCTGTGCGCCATGGAAAGCTTGTCTTCGACGACGAAAATCCCGTGAAGGAAAGTCTTAGCTTCAAAATAAAGCGAATGATTGATAAAGTCTTCCGGACGATCTAATGCGTTGTCATGAATGAGGAATACATCTCTGAAGATATCCCGTGTTGAAACATGGCTAACATCAGACCATATTGGCGCAAACAGCTGTTTAATCTGCGTATTGTTTAGCATGCGTTGCCAGTAGATATAGTATTGATCAATATATTGGTCAAAGCTCTGCGCGTTAGCAGCACGGTAATATCGCCAGGGGTAACCGCCAAAGAGCTCATCCCCCCCACTGCCCGAGAGCACAACCTTTACAAATTTGCTAGCTAATTTTGCAGCATAGTAATTGGGGTAGCTTTGACCAACCCGAGGCTCCTCTAAGTGCCAAGCGAGTTTTGGCAAGCAGCGCTCCATATCCCCGGCCTTCAAAACCATTTCGTAGTGCTCGGTTTTAAAACGGGCGGACATAGCCTCTGCTTTGATGCGTTCATCAAAGCCCAGCTCAATTCCAGATGCCGAGCTTAGGTCAAATCCACAAGTAAAGGTTTTTAAGTAAGGAAACTGCCGTGCAGCAATTGCGGTGATAGAACCTGAATCTATGCCGCCACTTAGATATGCACCCAACTCTACATCACTTAATAGCTGGCGATTTACCCCCTGTTTAAACAGCCGGTCCAGTTCCTCCAGATATTCTTGCTTGCTGGCAGAGGGTTCAGGTTCACGAAACCGATAATCCCAATATCGCACAAGATTGCGCTTTGGGTCTCCAGTCTTATTGAACTCCAGAGTTGCGAAGTTTCCCGCAGGAAGCAAATGAATGTCTTCTAGAAGGGTTTGATCAGTGAAGATATTTTGAAAAGTAAAGTACTCAAGTAAAGCAGGCTTATTTAGCTTGCGCTGAAACTGTGGCTGTGCTGCAATCGCTTTCTGCTCGGAACCAAACGCGAAAGTATTACCCTGTATTGCATAATAAAGCGGCTTAATGCCATAGCGATCTCGGGCGACCAGCAGGCGCTGCTCTTTTCTATTCCAAAGAGCCAAAGCAAACATTCCGTTAAATTTGAGCAAGGCAGCTGTTCCCCAGTACGCCAAAGCGTAAAGCACGACCTCGCTATCTGTTTGGCTTCGGAACCAAATTCCCTTTGATTCAAGCTCTTTACGTAATTCGCGATAGTTATAAATCTCGCCATTGTAAGTCAGCACATAGCGGTGATCTGCGCTGATCATGGGTTGGTGGCCAGCAGAGCTTAAATCAAGAATAGCGAGGCGACGATGGCCCAAACCAATATTGCTCTCAATCCACTGCCCTTCGTCATCTGGGCCGCGGTGGGCAATGCTATCGGTCATCTTTTTCAGAATCACAGGCGATACGGGGGAGCCGTCTAAGTTAATCAAACCTGCAATACCGCACATCTTAAAATCTTGCCTTGCACACCGTCGCAATCACGAAATCTCGTTCTTTGGCTGTCATACCATGAAACAGCGGCAAAGAGATGCTGCAGTCATTCGCTGCAAAAGCGTTTGGGAAATCGTCGGGTTTTATTCGATATTTTTGCTGGTAGAAGCTCAACATGTGTACCGCATGAGTGGCGGGTCGCGTGCTAATGCCATGCTGCTGCAACTGGTCCATCCAGGCATTACGCGCTTCATTAATGGCTTTGATCTCATCGGTCTTTCGGCTGATAGCTGCAGCTTTGGCGCGCTCGGGCTGGAACAGGCAAGGATAGCTTTGGAAGCTGTGTTCATGCTGAGCAAGTTTAACTGGTGTTTGCAGCCATGACAACTTGGCAAATGCTTGGTCATAGCACTCGGCCAAACTCTGACGCTCCTCGATAATCTCACCCGCCCGATCCATCTGCGCGCTACCAAGCGCTGCTTGAAGATCTGTCATGCGCTGGTTATAGCCTGCATCAGGGTGGTCTGCTAGCAGATATGGTCGTGCTCCAATGTGGCGCTGGAGGTCGGAAACAGCGGCGCCGTGATCGCGCAATTGGCGTAATTTCTCAGCTAAGGCCGCGTTATGCGTGGTGATCATACCGCCTTCACCAGTCGTGATGGCTTTGCGCGGATGGAAGCTGAAGCAGCCAGTATCGCCCTGAGTTCCCACATGATGACCGTGATAACGGGCTCCAAAGCCGCAAGCAGCATCTTCGACGACCCAAAGACCGTACGTGGCCGCTATCTGTTTGATGGGATTTATGTCTGCCGCGAGCCCGAAGAGATGAACCGGCAAGATTGCTTTGGTGCGTGAAGTTATTTTTTCCTCAATCTGAGATGTGTCGATGTTGAAGGTGTTGAGATCTATATCGCAAAAGACCACCTTGCCACCGAGATGCTCGACTACGTTAGCGGTCGAGATCCAGGTAAATGCAGGAACAATCGCCTCGTCTCCTGGACCGAACCCCAATGCGGCGAGTGAAAGATACAAGGCCGTGGTACAGGAAGTGACAGCAATGCTGTGCTCGGCCCCAGTGAAAACCGACCACTTACCTTCGAATTCTTGAACCTTTGGGCCTTGAACCAACCAGCCTGAGCGCAGCGGTTCGAGAACGCTGTTGATTTCACTTTCGGTAAGACTGGTGCGGGCTATAGGGATTTTCATTCAATTAGCCCAACAGCATTGCGGCGAGCGGCAACTTCAGCCCTGTGGTTGGCACGCCAATCGATTAGGCGCTTTAGTCCCTCGTTTAGATGAATTTCAGCTGTAAACCCAATTTCTTTCGCTGCTTTTTTGGGACAACCGATTCTATTTCGAACCAAAGTTGCTTGTGAGTGTGGCGCATATTGAATCGGCTGCCTACAGTTCGTTAAGGCCACCAGATTTTCGGCCAGCTTTTTCAGAGAGGTTCTTTTGCCAGTGCCAACATTGTAAAACTGATCAGTCACATCGGCTTTTATGGCGCAGACGTTTGCCAAGCCGCAATCTTCTGCAGCTATAAAATCAAAGGCTTCAGAGCCATCACCCATAATTATGGGGCTTTGACCTCTGTCAATTGCGTCGAGCATTTTCATGATTACAGCGATATAAGCACCATGATAGTCTTGCCTGGACCCATAGACATTCATGTAGCGTAAGCCAACATAGTTCAAGCCGTAGCGGTAATGAAATGCCCGTAGCATTGCTTCACCGCAAATTTTAGTAGCTCCGTAAAAATTTTTGTTATTGAATGGATGATTTTCGGTCATTGGCTCTTGCACCGCATCGCCGTACACTGAAGCCGAAGATGAATACACTAGGCGCTTCACGCCCTGGGCGACGCAAGCTTCCATAACATTAAAGGTGCCGCGCACGTTTACATCAAATGCGCTGCGCGGATATTCATGGCACTGAAGTAGCCATAGCGCAGCTAGGTGAAACACGCCATCCGCGCCATGTAGTGCGGAGAGCAGAATATCTGTCTGCAGAATATCGCCTCCAACATCGTAGATTTTTACCCGGGAGTCCTTAAGGGCTTCACCTAGATTCTCGTGACAGCCACGGACCATATTGTCGTAAATTACCACCTCTTTTATATCCTCTTTAATCAAACAATCAACAGTATGAGAGCCAATTAATCCTGCGCCACCGATAACGACTAATTTTTTGCCTTTTAAATTCATTAAATAGCCCTCTTAGTTCTTTGATCCAAATAATACGCTAACAATCAACTGCTGATCAGTTACGCTTAGGTCCGGCGCCATTGGGAGGCTCATTACCCGTTTCGCAAGGCAATTTGCGATTGGTGTGCAATCGGGGCAGCACAAGTCTTTGTAAGCAGGTTGCT
>VGIH01000047.1 GCA_016867965.1 Betaproteobacteria bacterium
CGTTACTTTTGCCACCGGTGTTTTTGTAGGTAAAGAAACGCTTGGTAAAGAAGTGAAGAACTACGCTCAAAAAACGATGAGCCCTGAGGAGCTACTCAAAAATTTTGATGCAGTCATCATTAGCGGTGGTGCCGAGCAACCACGCGACTTACCTGTACCTGGTCGTGAGTTGAGTGGAATTCATTTTGCCTTGGAATTTTTAATTCCACAAAACAAGGAAGTGGCCGGGGATTTGAAAAATGAGATTCGGGCGACCGATAAGCATGTGGTTGTGATTGGTGGCGGTGACACCGGTTCTGATTGCGTCGGCACTTCTAATCGCCATGGTGCAAAACATGTTACGCAGTTTGAGTTATTACCCCAGCCACCCGAAGAAGAAAATAAACCCCTAGTCTGGCCCTATTGGCCCACTAAACTTCGCACCTCGTCATCGCATCAAGAAGGTTGTGAGCGCGATTGGTCCGTTGCCACCAAGCGTTTTGAGGGCAAGAACGGTAAAGTTGAAAAACTGATTGGCGTGCGCTTGGAATGGAAAGACGGCAAGATGAGTGAGGTCCCCAATTCTGAGTTTGAGATTAAAGCTGATTTAGTTTTATTGGCGATGGGCTTTGTCTCCCCGGCTCAGCAAATTCTTAATGCCTTTGGCGTAGAGAAAGATGCTCGAGGGAATGCTAAGGCGACCGTTGATGGTCATCATGCCTATCACACGAATGTACCTAAGGTATTTGCGGCGGGCGATATGCGTCGCGGTCAATCATTAGTGGTTTGGGCGA
The DNA here is from genome assembly GCA_016867965.1 of Betaproteobacteria bacterium. Lineage (GTDB taxonomy): Bacteria > Pseudomonadota > Gammaproteobacteria > Burkholderiales > Burkholderiaceae > Polynucleobacter. Next base: position 774 of record VGIH01000047.1, read on the forward strand.
TTCGTGAAGGCCGTCAATGCGCACGCTCAGTCGATGCGTATTTAATGGGCACATCGGTTTTACCGCGATAATCCAGGCATGTCCTCTACTTCCACCGCACGCGCGATCCAGTCGCCGGTTGTTTCCATTCGGGGGGTGGATTTTTCCTATGCCCCGGGTGAGCGTCAAATTCTTGGTGGGCTTCATATGGAATTTCGCCGAGGCCAAGTCGTTGCTGTAATGGGCGGGTCGGGTTGCGGTAAGACTACGATATTGCGATTGATCGGCGGTCAGGTGACTGCTCAAACCGGCTCGGTAGAGTTTGAGGGCCATGAAATTTCTGCGATGAATACCGATCAGTTGATGCAAGCCAGGCGGCGCATGGGGATGCTATTTCAGTTCGGCGCATTGTTCACTGATTTGAGTGTGTTTGAGAACGTTGCTTTTCCATTGCGGGAGCATACGAACTTATCTGAAGAGTTGATTCGTGATTTAGTACTGATGAAATTAAATGCGGTGGGTTTGCGCGGCGCTCGTGATTTAATGCCCTCACAGATTTCAGGGGGGATGGCAAGGCGCGTTGCCTTGGCACGCGCGATTGTTTTAGATCCGCCTCTGATTATGTATGACGAGCCATTTGCGGGCCTTGATCCAATTGGTCTGGGGATTACGGCTCGATTGATCCGCAATCTTAATGATGCCCTAGGTGCAACCAGCATTCTGGTGACACACGATGTCGAAGAGACCTTCGAGATCGCAGACTACGTGTACTTTATTGCTAATGGCAAGATCGGTGCGCAAGGTACGCCCGATGAGCTCAATCGTTCAGTCGATCCATTTGTGCGCCAATTTTTAGACGCTTCCCCTGAAGGACCGGTACCGTTTAATTACCCAGGCCCCGATTTGGCTAGTGATTTTGGATTACGCCAGCAATGAGTCTTAAATCAACTTCCAAAACCAATCCGATTACTAATCTATTAGGCGATTTTGGATTTTTTATTCGTAGAAACATTACGGGCCTTGGCTATGCTGCGCGGATGTTTTTCTTGGTATTGATGCGTTCTGGAGGGCTATTTAAGAGACCGCGTCTGGTGTCAGATCAAATTTTGTTTGTTGGTAATTACTCATTTGTGATTATTACGGTGTCCGGCTTATTTGTTGGCTTTGTGTTGGGCTTGCAAGGCTATTACACCTTAACGCGTTATGGTTCGGAACAGGCCCTGGGATTATTGGTGGCTTTGTCGTTAACCCGGGAATTAGGTCCTGTCATTACTGCTTTATTGTTTGCGGGCCGTGCTGGCACATCGCTTACTGCAGAGATTGGTCTTATGAAGGCCGGTGAGCAGTTATCTGCTATGGAGATGATGGCGGTTGACCCCTTACGTCGTGTAATTGCACCTCGTTTGTGGGCCGGCATTATTGCAATGCCAATTTTGGCCACCATCTTTACTGCCGTGGGTGTCTTGGGTGGTTATTTAGTGGGCGTGCCACTCATTGGAGTCGACAGCGGAGCATTTTGGTCCCAAATGCAAGGCGGCGTGGATTTATTTGATGACATTGCTAATGGTTTTATCAAAAGCGTTGTCTTCGGTGTGGCCGTGACATTTATTGCTCTCTATCAGGGGTATGAGTCAAAGCCCACTCCGGAGGGAGTGTCGCAAGCGACCACGAGGACCGTAGTCCTGTCTTCGTTAGCAGTGTTGGCTTTGGATTTTTTATTGACCGCCATGATGTTTTCCAACTAAGCGTCGGCCAAGATCGGAATAAACTAGGATTCTTATGAAAAAAAGTGCGATTGATATTTGGGTTGGATTATTCGTAACGATCGGCATGTTGGCCATGCTTTTCTTGGCGCTTAAGGTGGGCAATATGAGCGCTGTGTCATTTGCACCAACGTATACGGTCTCGGCCCGCTTTGACAATATTGGCGGCTTAAAGTCGCGCGCACCGGTAAAAAGCGCAGGCGTTGTGGTCGGTCGTATTTCAACGATTCAGTTTGATGACACAACCTATCAAGCCACGGTGACGATGACGATTGAAAAGGCCTATCAGTTCCCCAAGGATTCCTCGGCCAAGATCTTAACCTCGGGCTTGTTGGGGGAGCAATACATTGGTCTTGAAGCGGGCGGTGATGAGCAAATGCTCGCCGATGGCGGCAAGATTACCCAAACCCAATCAGCCATCGTTTTAGAAAATCTGATCAGTCAATTCTTGTATAACAAGGCGGCGGATACTGGGCAGGATAAAGGCGATACTAAGTCGGGTACCAAATAAGCTCATTATTTAAGAAATAAGACCGACCGTGATTTTGTTAAAGCGCCTGTGCGTTACCTTTCTAAGCCTGTGCATCATCGGTTGCGCAAGTATCCCGGCGGGCAGCGAGCCATCACCGCATGATCCATGGGAGTCATTTAATCGCTCAGTCTTTTCCTTCAATGAAGGATTGGACGAGTATTTATTAAAGCCTATCACCAAAGGCTATCGATTTATTCTGCCAAAGCCAGCGCAGCAAGGCATTGATAACTTTTTTGGTAACTACCGCGACATCTACACCTCAGTGAATAATTTATTGCAAGGCAATGTCAGTATGGCCTTTAGCGATTTAATGCGGGTCGTCGTCAATACCATTTTTGGATTAGGCGGATTCATTGACATGGCAACACCGGGCGGCCTAGAAAAACATAAAGCGGACTTTGGTCAAACCTTTGGCGTGTGGGGTATTCCACCAGGCCCCTATGTAGTTTTGCCCTTTTTTGGGCCAAGCAATGTGCGCGATACCTTTGGAACTGCAGCTGATTTGGAGACCGATTACCTTTTCCGTCTTTTGCCCGACGTAGCGTTGCGTAATAGTTTGACAGGACTGCGGATTGTCAATGCCCGTAATAACTACTATGAGGCGGGCGACCTTCTCGAGGGCGCCGCAATTGATAAATACACTTTTACTCGCGATGCCTACATTCAGCGGCGTCAATATCAAATCGATCAGGCTAAGGAGGGTAAAGAGCCTGCCCTGCCTGTTTATGAGAACCCTTAAGAGTAAATGGTTCAAAGAGACTAAAATTAGTTCTTTATCTTCTTGATCGGTTTATCGTGAAAACAGCCTTTCTATCGTTTTTTGCCTTTTTGCTTTCAGGCGCGATTGGTATTGCCAGCGCCCAAAATGCACCAGACCCTAATACACCCGATGGTCTTATCAAAATGATTGTGGCTGATGTGATGGCGTCCGTAAAAGCTGATCCTGAAATCCAGAAAGGCAATATTCCTCGAGTGGTGGATTTGGTGGAAAAGAAAATTGTTCCCTATACCGATATGCGCAGAACCACGCAATTGGCCATGGGAAGAAATTGGAGCAAGGCAAGCCCGGAGCAGCAAACGCAACTGATTGCCGAGTTCAAATCCTTGTTAATACGAACCTACTCAGGGGTTCTAAGTCAATTGCGTGATCAGACGGTTCAATACAAACCCTTTCGTGCAAATCCGAGCGATACCGATGTGATTGTGCGAACCGTCGTCATTGGTAAATCAGATCCTATCCCCTTGGACTATCGACTTGAGAAAACCAATGATGGTTGGAAAGTCTATGACGTTAACATCATGGGCGCTTGGTTGATTGAGGCGTACCGTAATCAATTTACCAATCAAATTAGTCAAAATGGTGTCGATGGCCTGATTAAGTTTTTGCAAGAACGCAACGCGATGTTGGCAGGCAAAAAGTAAGTATGAGTTTTGCCTTACCGAATTGCGTGACCCAGGCCAATGCGCTCGGTATTGAGAAACAGGGCGCTCTTGCCCTAGTACAGTCTTCCCAAGTGGATTGCTCTGCACTGCGTGATTTTGACTCAAGCGTGCTAGCGGTTCTGCTGGCATGGCGCCGCCAACTGCAAGAGCGCAACCAATCCCTCGTAGTTTTAAATTCCCCTGAGAAATTAAGAGTACTTGCTAGGGTGTATGGAGTGACTGATCTTTTGGGGCTGCAGTAAGTCATGCAATCAGCTGTTCTCATTGAACATTTAACTAAATCTTACGGTTCACTACAAGCGCTCCAGAATGTTTCTTTGGATGTAAAGGAGGGCGAGTTTTTTGGTTTACTCGGTCCCAATGGTGCTGGTAAGACCACGCTGATTTCGATTTTGGCTGGTTTATGCCGACCCGATTCTGGTCGCGCGTTCGTCATGGGCACGAATGTGCAAACTAATTTTATTGAGGCGCGCCGTTTACTAGGCGTGGTTCCTCAAGAGCTGGTATTTGATCCTTTTTTTACGGTTCGGGAGACCTTGCGGTTTCAGTCGGGTTATTTTGGGATTCGGAATAATGATGATTGGATTGATGAGATCATGACCCATCTCGATTTAACCAGTAAGGCTAATAGCAATATGCGTTCGCTTTCTGGGGGTATGAAGCGCCGCGTTCTGGTAGCGCAAGCTTTAGTTCATCGTCCGCCTGTGATTGTGTTGGATGAGCCAACCGCCGGGGTAGATGTTGAGCTGCGCCAGTCCCTCTGGAAATTTATTAGTCGTCTTAATCAAGATGGTCACACCATCTTGTTAACCACTCATTATTTAGAAGAGGCTGAAAGTTTATGTGGTCGGATTGCGATGCTTAAATCTGGTCAAGTCGTGGCACTCGATACCACTCAAAATCTGCTCGCACGCTATGGAGCGCACAAAGTACAAGCTGGGCAAGAGGCTGATCTAGAGGATGTATTTATTCAAATTATGGCGGGAGAGTAGTCGCAATGCCAATTCCATTTGAATACGGTAGTAGTTTTCCAACCTTGCTACGCAAAGAGATTAAGCGTTTTTATAAGGTTGCCTTTCAAACGGTTGCTGCGCCTGTGCTGACCGCCGTGCTGTACCTGATGATTTTTGGGCATGTGTTAGAAGGACGCTTAGTGGTGTATGACAAGCTAACCTATACGGCATTTTTAATTCCGGGTTTAGTCATGATGAGTGTGTTGCAAAACGCATTTGCAAATACCTCCTCGTCATTGATCCAATCAAAAATTACTGGTAATTTGGTATTTATTTTACTGGCACCTCTGACTCATCTTGAGTTTTATTCAGCTTATGTACTCGCTGCCGTATTTCGTGGGGTCGTTGTGGGTCTAGGTGTTTTACTCATTACTCTCTTTTTTGATGTTCCTGCCATGCAAAACCCAGTGTGGATTCTGTTATTTGCATTTATGGGCGCGGCAATTTTAGGCGGCTTAGGACTTATCGCTGGTATTTGGGCAGATAAGTTTGATCAGCTCGCTGCCTTTCAGAACTTTTTGATCATGCCCGCTACGATGCTCTCAGGGGTGTTTTACTCCATTCACTCCTTGCCAGAAATTTGGCAGTTTATTTCGCATCTCAATCCATTCTTTTACATGATTGATGGCTTTCGCTATGGATTTTTTGGGGTCTCGGATGTTTCACCCTGGCTTAGTTTGACGATTGTTAGCGTGTTTTTCTTGGTCGTCTCAGGATTGGCTCTGCGTTTACTACAATCGGGTTATAAATTACGCCATTAATCATGAAGGATTGCGATGTTTCCTACCCCTGAACAAGTAAAAAGTTATATTAGTGAGCAGCTCGCCTGTACGCACCTAGAGGTCGAGGGGGACGGACAACATTTTTATGCCACCATCGTGAGTCCTGAGTTTGCAGGAAAGCGCTTGGTGCAACGGCATCAATTAGTTTATGCAGCCCTGGGCGATCGGATGAAGGCGGAAATCCATGCACTCTCCATTAAAGCCTTTACGCCCGATGAGTTTGCGGCTCAATAAATCATTTCAGATTAGCGCGAATGGATAAATTAGTGATGACGGGGGGAGTCGCCCTCAATGGTGAGGTCACAATTGCGGGGGCTAAGAATGCCGCTTTACCAATTTTGTGTGCAAGCTTATTAACAGCCGATCCCGTAGAACTCTTTAACGTCCCGGATTTGCAAGATGTGCGTACGATGTTAAAGCTCCTGCAACAGATGGGCGTGACCTTGGGGTTTCCAAATTCGAACGATCGCAGCCATTTGATCTTGCAGGCGGCGGCTATTTCAAGTCCTGAGGCTCCCTATGAATTAGTAAAGACCATGCGGGCCTCCATTTTGGTATTGGGCCCGCTCTTAGCGCGAATGGGACGTGCAACCGTATCACTACCCGGTGGCTGTGCGATTGGGGCGCGACCTGTGGACCAGCACATTAAAGGCCTCAAAGCCATGGGAGCCGGTATTCAGATTCGTAAGGGCTTTATTGTTGCAAAGATTTCTGAGCCCAATACTCAGTTACGGGGTAATGCGATCCTGACCGACATGATTACCGTGACCGGTACAGAAAACCTTTTAATGGCCGCTTGCCTTGCAGAGGGGACTACGACTTTAGAAAATGCGGCGCGCGAACCCGAGGTCGGTGATTTGGCAGAGCTCTTAGTCAAGATGGGAGCGAAGATTACTGGTATTGGTAGCGATCGTCTTGTGATCGAAGGAGTGTCCGCGTTGCGCGGAGCAAGCCATCAGGTGATTGCTGATCGCATTGAGACCGGCACCTTCTTGTGTGCGGTAGCAGCGACCGGTGGTGAGATTGTTCTCAAGAACTGCCGACCCGATACCTTAGATGCCGTTCTAGTAAAACTTAAAGAAGCTGGTCTTAATATAAAAATTGGGACCGATTGGATTTCTGCTTCGATGAGTGGTCGTCCAAAGCCAGTGAGCTTTCGTACCTCCGAGTACCCAGCTTTTCCGACCGATATGCAAGCCCAGTTTATGGCGCTTAATGCAATTGCTGGAGGTAGCTCACGTATCACCGAGACAATTTTTGAGAATCGCTTTATGCATGTGCAAGAGCTCAATCGCTTAGGAGCCGATATCTCGATTGAGGGCAATACGGCAATTGTCGAGGGGGTGGATAAACTCTCGGGTGCAACGGTGATGGCCACAGATCTGCGTGCCTCTGCAAGTCTTGTGATTGCTGGCTTGTCGGCTCAGGGTGAAACCCAGGTAGATCGCATTTATCACCTTGATCGTGGTTACGATCGAATGGAACAGAAATTAACCCAACTTGGCGCAAACATCCGCCGCATGAAATAATGGGCCATTATGTTAACTTTAGCCTTGTCCAAAGGACGTATCTTTGAAGAAACCGCCCCTGTTTTAGCAAAGGCTGGCATTCGTCCGCTCGAAGACCCAGAGCAGTCCCGTAAGTTAATTATTCCGACCTCTAATCCGGAGGTGCAAATCATTATTGTGCGCGCATCGGATGTGCCCACGTACGTGCAATTTGGCGCCGCTGATTTTGGCGTTGCTGGTTTAGACGTTCTTTTAGAAAAAGGCAGCGATGGTTTATATGTCCCGATTGATTTAGGAATTGCGAGTTGTCGGATGGCAGTAGCTGTTAAAAATGGGTTTGATTATGCAGCAGCAGTGCGTCAGGGCTCGCGACTGCGAGTGGCTACCAAGTATGTGAACTGCGCGCGTGAATACTTTGCCAATAAGGGTGTACACATCGATACGATTCATTTATATGGATCAATGGAGTTGGCTCCTTTGGTCGGTTTAGCCGATGCGATTGTGGATTTGGTGTCCACTGGTAACACATTGCGTGCTAATCACTTAGTGGAAGTGGAATCGATTGCGAATATTAGTGCACGTTTAATTGTGAACCAAGCATCGTTTAAGCGTAAGCGCGCTCAGTTGCAAAAGATCCTGAGTATTTGGCAGCCATGAGTTCATCCTCTGCAAGCGTCAAGGCAAGACGACTTACAACTCGTGACCCTGGCTTTGAAAAGACCTTGCTATCGAGCTTGTCGATTCCATCGACTGATGATCACGCCATCGATCAGGTTGTTCTCGGAATTTTGGAGCGTATTGAGCGCGAGGGTGATGCGGCGCTTTTGCAATACACCCAGCAGTTTGATCGTTTAGCAGTCAATCAGGTTCGCGATCTTGAGATTGCTTCTTCTGATCTTGCTGCGGCTTATCAATCTCTAGCGCAAGAGCAAGCAAGTGCATTGCGAGCGGCCGCGGAGCGGGTCCGAGCCTATCATGAGCGGCAGAAGACAGAAACCGGTTGCCATTCATGGGAGTACACCGAGAGTAATGGCACACGTTTAGGTCAAAAGATCACGCCCTTAGATCGTGTTGGTATTTATGTACCTGGCGGTAAGGCGGCTTATCCGTCTTCTGTTCTCATGAATGCCATCCCTGCCAAGGTTGCCGGGGTTGGTGAGATTGTGATGGTGGTGCCTACACCCGATGGTGCGCGCAATCCCTTGGTGCTGGCAGCCGCTCATTTAGCAGGAGTGGATCGGGTCTTTACGATTGGCGGGGCACAGGCGGTTGGCGCATTGGCATATGGAACTCAAACCGTGCCAGCGGTCGATAAGATCGTAGGTCCTGGTAATGCGTTTGTGGCAGCAGCTAAGCGTCGAGTTTTTGGTCGAGTGGGGATCGATATGATCGCAGGTCCCTCCGAGATCTTGGTTTTGTGCGATGGTTCGACCGATCCAGATTGGATTGCGATGGATTTGTTTTCGCAAGCCGAGCACGATGAGCTCGCCCAATCGATTTTGCTCTGTCCTGATAAAGGGTTTATTGATCGAGTGGATGCGAGTATTCAGAAGTTATTGCCGCAAATGCCTAGAGAGAAAGTGATTCGCGCATCCTTACAAAATCGTGCACTATTGATTGAGGTGGATGATATGGCGCAGGCTTGCCAAATCGCCAATCTAATTGCAGCTGAGCACCTGGAGATTTGTGCAAACAACCCAGATCAATGGGCTGCGCAAATTCGGCATGCAGGCGCAATTTTTATGGGCTCTTATACCAGTGAGTCATTGGGTGATTATTGTGCTGGACCTAATCACGTTTTACCCACGGCACGGACGGCACGGTTCTCTTCACCCTTGGGTGTTTATGACTTTATCAAGCGCTCGAGTCTCATTGAGGTGAGTGAAGCGGGTGCGCAAAGTTTGGGTCCTATTGCTAGTACCCTAGCGCATGGCGAAGGTTTACAGGCGCATGCGCGTGCAGCCGAGATGCGGCTCACGAAAAAATAACTAGCTTAGAGTTAATTTAGAAAACTATGAAACGATGTCACGTAAGGCATCGATGAGGATGTTCATTTGCTCATTCGTGCCAATCGTAATGCGAAGGTAGTTCTTAATCCGTGGTGTTTTGAAGTGGCGCACGATGATGCCGCGCTCTCGTAAGGCTAAATATAATTTCTCGCCATCATGCTTGGGATGCTGAGTAAAGATAAAGTTAGCGCTTGAGGGAAGGGTATCAAAGCCCAGACTCTTTAAGCTTTCGATACAGGCGGCTCGAGTCTTTATCACCTCTTGAGTGATTGCATCAAGATGCGCCTGATCTTCAATTGCTGCAATCGCACCGGCTTGCGCTAATTGACCTAAGGGGTAGGAGTTAAAGCTATTTTTCACGCGCTCAAGTCCTGCGATGAGCTCAGGGTGGCCCAAGGCATAACCAACTCGTAGTCCAGCTAAAGCCCTCGATTTTGAGAGCGTGTGGGTGATCAGGAGATTGGGGTAGTGTTTGTGTAAGAGTGGTACACACGATTCGGTACCATAATCTACATAAGCTTCATCAACCACTACCACGCTTTGGATATTGGTTTTTAGGAACTCTTCAATTGCTGCGCGCGGGAGTGCACGTCCGGTGGGTGCATTGGGGTTCGGAAAGATGACTCCACCATTTCCACCTAATTCGTTGGTCTTTTGAACATAATCATCCAAATGAATCGCAAATTGACTGTCGAGCGCAATCGTCTGGTAGTTAATTCCAAAGAGTTGGCAATAGACTGGATAGAAGCTGTAGGTGATATCGGGAAAGAGGAGTGGCTTTGGGTGTTTGAGAAGCCCCAAGAACACATGGGCGAGGACTTCATCCGAGCCATTGCCCACAAATACCTGATTGGGTTCTAGCCCATAGTGCTTTGCGATCGCCTCCTTAAGTTCCTTAGCGTCCGGATCTGGATACAGCCGTAGGCCCTCGTGGTTCCCTGCGGCAATGGCTGCTAAGGCTTTGGGTGAGGGCCCATAGGGGCTTTCATTGGTATTGAGTTTGATAAGTTTCTCGTGTTTGGGCTGCTCCCCGGGAATATACGGGCTTAAGTTCTGCAGGTCGGGGTTCCAAAAGAGGCTCATCGCAATGGGGTCCAAAGAGTAATAATGAAAAAACAGGTGAAGTGATTGATCTTGAATGACAAATGATATTATGAACGCTTAAGATTTATTATTTTTACTCACACACCATGCGCCAAGCAGATGTCAGTCGTAATACCTCAGAGACCAAGATTCAAATTACGTTGAACTTGGATGGTACCGGCAAAGCGGATTTAAATTCCGGAGTGCCGTTTTTGGATCACATGCTCGATCAAATAGCCCGTCACGGCATGATCGATTTGAAGGTACATGCCCAAGGCGACACTCACATTGATGATCACCACACTGTGGAAGATGTTGGTATTACTTTAGGACAAGTGATTGCGAAAGCGGTTGGTGATAAAGCGGGTATTACCCGTTATGGGCACTCCTATGTGCCGCTCGATGAGACCTTGTCGCGCGTTGTGATTGATTTCTCAGGCCGTCCAGGTTTGGAGTTCAATGTGCCCTTTACCCGTGCGCGGGTGGGTGACTTTGACGTAGATTTAAGTATTGAGTTCTTTCGCGGCTTTGTAAACCACGCCGGCGTGACCTTGCACATTGATAACATTCGAGGTGTCAATGCGCATCACCAGATTGAGACCGTATTTAAGGCTTTTGGGCGTGCACTGCGCATGGCCTTGAGTATCGATCAACGTTCACCCCATGCGGTGCCATCCACCAAGGGAAGTTTGTAAGACACACTTCTTCAGCCAACGAAATTATTGAGATCGCGATGCACATCGCCATTGTTGATTACGGAATGGGTAATTTGCGCTCGGTTTCACAAGCCTTGCAGCGCGTCGCTCCTGAGTGCAAGATTACGATCGCCAGCGATCCTGCCGAGATCTTGAGCTCAGACCGTGTGGTGTTACCTGGACAGGGTGCGATGCCCGATTGCATGAAGCAGTTGCGTTCCTCGGGTCTCATGGATGCAGTGATGCAGTCGGTGCGTGAGAAGCCACTTTTTGGGATTTGCGTGGGCGAGCAAATGCTTTTTGAAGAGAGCGAAGAGCGCAAACCCGAAGTGACGACCAATACGGCATGCCTTGCCTTAATGCCAGGGAAGGTCAAGCGCTTTCAGTTATCAGGTACTCAAGTGGATGGGTCGGAGTTTAAGATCCCACACATGGGATGGAACCAAGTTCGCCAAAACCGTGATCACCCGATGTGGCATGGCATCCCCGACATGACGAGTTTTTACTTCGTGCACAGCTATTATGTTGAGGTGTGTAACCCAGAAGATACTGTAGGATCAACGAATTACGGTGGGTGGTTTACATCGGCCGTGGCTCGCGATACTATTTTTGCTACGCAGTTCCATCCAGAAAAAAGTGCTCAATACGGACTAAAGCTCTATCAAAACTTTGTCGCCTGGCGCCCCTGATTGATTTCAACAAGATGACCTTATGTTGTTAATTCCTGCGATTGATATTAAAGACGGACACTGCGTGCGTCTTGAGCAAGGTGATATGAACCGTAGCACCGTGTTTTCGGAAGATCCTGCCGCGATGGCTAAGCATTGGTTAAGTAAGGGTGCGCGCCGCTTGCATCTGGTCGATCTCAATGGTGCCTTTGCTGGTAAGCCCAAGAATGAGACTGCAATTAAATCGATCCTCAAAGCAGTGGGTAGCGATATTCCTGTGCAATTAGGTGGCGGTATCCGCGATCTAGAAACGATTGAGCGCTTACTTGATGATGGCATTAGCACCATCATCATTGGTACCGCTGCGGTGAAGAATCCCGGATTTTTACAAGATGCCTGCACCGCATTTGCGGGCCACATCATGGTGGGTTTGGATGCAAAAGATGGCAAGGTCGCCACCGACGGTTGGAGTAAGTTAACTGGCCATGAAGTGATTGATCTTGCCAAGAAGTTTGAGGACTACGGCGCTGAGGCGATTATCTATACCGATATTGGGCGCGATGGCATGCTCAAAGGTATTAATTTAGAGGCGACCGTGAAGCTTGCGCAATCCGTTCGCATTCCGGTAATTGCGAGTGGTGGCCTATCGAGTAAGAAGGATATTCAGGCGCTGTGCGCGGTCGAGGATGAGGGTGTCATGGGGGTAATCGCAGGACGCTCTATTTACAACGGTGATATTGATCTAACTGAGGCACAACAGTATGCTGATCAACTCAGCAAAGCCAAATAGGCAATCGATGCTTACGAAACGGATTATTCCTTG
>VGIH01000048.1 GCA_016867965.1 Betaproteobacteria bacterium
TCGAGAGTCATTTCGGCGGCATCGGGTACAGAATTAATATTGATCCCAGCCTTAGCGGTACCTACATTCAGAGTGGCTTGACCCATTAAGGGGTGGGGGGGATTCTCAAACTGGAATTTTTCAAGTGCTAAGGCACCGCGCGCGATTTTATAGAAGGCATTTTCACCCCGTTCGGGCATTGAACCGTGCGCAGTAATTCCACTTGCTTTAGCGCGTAACCAATAAGCACCTTTATGACCGATTAAGGGCTCATTGGCAGTTGGCTCGGCAACCACAAAACAGCCAGCAGTTCCAATAAAATCGATCACTTCTTCTTGGGCGGCAAGATGGAAAGCGCCTTCGCAACCGGTTTCTTCTCCAGCAGTAATAATGAGACTAACGCCATGCCCAGCTTTGACCTGTGCGGCTGTTTTCATGGCTGCGACGACCATGGCAGCCACGCCACTTTTCATATCGCTTGAGCCGCGACCATAGAGCTTACCTTCATGGATTTTGGCTGCAAAAGGTTCATATTGCCAAGTGCGACCACCCAATGGGACAACATCAACGTGACCGGTGAAACAAATATTGGGAGCACCTCGTGCACCGACAATGCGTGCAATTAAACTTCTACGACGAGGGGCAAAATCAACAGACTTGCATTCAAAGCCTACACTCATCAGTAGTTTTTCCAAAAAACCACAAATTTCATCCTCATTTCCAGGGGGATTAATCGTATTAAAACGGATTAAATCCTGTGTGAGCTCTACGGGATCAGGTATCTTGGTATTCATTTTTGCGCCAAAAGTAATACTAAAGTATAGGTCAGACCCGCCTCAATTGGCTGTAATTAGTGCGCGCAGCACTTCAAAAATTTACGTGTTAATAAACCGCATTTATCGTGTTTACCCTATAAAAACCCAATAATTAAGCACTCTCCCAACGCTGCGAAAGGACTTCGGTGTACTTAGGCAGATTCATAGCGCTTTGCAGCTTTGCGCAATTCATCGACTACTTTTTTGCGTAAGGAAACTGGAGAAATTACCTCAACCCCATCCCCGTGTTTCATGATTTCCATCACCAATTCGGGGTCTTGGTTGTAATCAAACTCGAGCAGATAATTTCCGTCCTTATCAAAGCTGCTGACCTGTTGCCCATGCCATGTCTCTGCAGCAACCCACCTTGCTTTCTGGGGGGTAAAGCGTAACTTGGCACGCTGGGTCGCTTTACCCGAGAAGATGCCATAACTCTCGGCAAAGTTCTCATGCAATTCTCTTTCAGAGATTTCGATGGCCTTCTCTTCGAGAACATGTGCGGCTTGAATGCCATCCATGACAAAACTGCGCAACCCCTTACGCATGTGGCAATGGGCATCGAGATACCAGTTATCTCGATAAAAAATCAGGCGCTGTGGCGAGACTGTACGCTCGGTTAATTCATCTTTACCTTTGGAGTAGTAGGAGAGGTGTAAACGTTGGCGCTTTAGAAGTGAGACGCCCACTTCTTCAAAGTTCTCGAGGATATTCTTGCGAGCCGACATACCAAAAACCTTAATGCGTTTGCGTAACTCCTTAGCAGAAATCTCAGACTGACCCAAGATGCCATCGATGATGTTCATGAGGGGTGCAATATGGGGACTCAGTAAACCATTAGCGTCTAGATTAGATAATAGATGCTGCATGAGAACGAGGGCAGTCGCCTCTTTTTCAGAGAACCACAGACCAGGTAATTCAAACTTATCTCCAGCATTGGGTTTGTCAAAGCGATAACCACCCATTGCACGGTCATACACAATCGGCGCGTTCATGCGATCTCGCAGGTAGTCAAGATCCCGCTTGAAGGTCGCACGCGAGATCTCCAACTTCGTCAAGAATTCCTCGATCGGCACGCAGCCTTGATTCTGGATCATGTAATTAATCTTGTGTAAGCGCTCTAAATCACTCATTAGCGATCCCCCAAAACAGAATAGGCAACAGCATGAACCCTAAAAGGCTCACAATATGAGCCAGTATAGGAGAAGTCGATGACAATGCCAAGAGGCTCAATCAACACAAACTATTCATTAAATCCGTTAGGATTAGGTCATGCGATTCCTTAGACGCCTACTCTTATGCCTAGCGCTCTTGCCAACCATGGCCATGGCGCTGACGGTTGGCCAAACGATTGAGTTGGGGCCATTGCAAACGCTAAACAGCACACCGTATGCCATACCGGTTAACAACACCAAGAACACCCTGATTCAAGTTTGGGCCGCCTGGTGCCCGTTTTGTAAGAAGCAAAACGCCTATCTCGAAAAACTCTATAAAGAACTACCGCCGAATTCACTCAATGTCATTACGATTTCGATTGATAAGAATCCATTGCTTGCCAAGCAATACATGGAAAACAATAAGTACACATTCCCGGCAGCCATGATGACTCCAGAATTACAAAAGTCGATGGGAAAGGTCAAAGGCATACCAATCCTCATCATCCTTGATAAGAACAACAAAATCATTTACCCAGAAATTGGGGAAATCTTTCCCGAGGAGTATGCCGATCTCAAGCGCTTTGCAAAAGCTCCATAAAGAAGTAATTATTTTTTACAAATTGTCTCTATTGTGATTACAAACCTTTAAGGTTTGTCCTCTTCACAAACCACATTCCTGCCAATAACCTTGTGATTTACATATCTAAACAGTTAGGCACTCAAAATGGTATTTTTAATTGAACTCACACACAATCGAGCCAAAATATTTCGTATTGAATTCGGATCCCGTTTGCTAATGGCTATCACCATTCTGGGAGTTGCCTATTGGACCTTCAAGAGTATTTTTGGGGTGTTTCTAGGACTATTGAGCAAATAAGTAATCGATTAGTAAGTAACTTAGATGCTGAAGAAATAAGGACGAGCCGGACCCTCGGCACTGATAGTATTTGGGTATGGCTGCTTCGTTCCCGACCTGACCAGGTTGCCAAGCCACCATGCGAGGAGGCCCGTCCATTCTTATTGTAGCCTTGTTAGAATTGAGCCCATGACTTCACTTGCACTGGCTCGTAAATGGCGCCCTAAAACATTCACTGAACTGGTGGGTCAGGATCACGTAGTTAAAGCCTTAACTCACGCCTTAGATCAAGGCCGCTTACACCATGCATGGCTGTTCACTGGAACCCGTGGAGTCGGTAAGACCACCATCTCTCGCATTATGGCTAAAGCCCTCAATTGCACGGGAGTGGATGGTAAAGGGCAAATGACCTCACAACCATGTGGCCAATGCCAAGCCTGCACGGAGATTGATGCGGGACGCTTTGTTGATTACATCGAGATGGATGCAGCGAGTAATCGGGGTGTCGATGAAATGGTCTCTCTATTAGAGAAGGCCGCTTACGCACCTAGCAGTGCACGCTTTAAGATCTACATGATCGACGAGGTGCATATGCTCTCCACGCACGCCTTTAATGCCATGCTCAAGACCCTCGAAGAGCCGCCACCGCACGTGAAGTTCATCTTGGCAACTACCGATCCGCAAAAGGTGCCGGTCACCGTACTCTCTCGCTGCTTGCAGTTCAATCTCAAGCAAATGCCAGTGCCTCTGATCGTAGAACACCTGCAACAGATTCTGGGGTCCGAGTCAGTATCTGCAGAAGCGAATGCCTTGCGGGTGATTGCGAAAGCCGCCCAGGGATCAATGCGCGATGCGCTATCGCTCACCGATCAAGCCATCGCCTATGCAGCCGGACCCGTGACTGAAGCAGCAGTCCGCACCATGCTCGGCACCATTGATGAGACCTATCTCATCAAGATCTTGGATGCCCTGCAGAATAAAGATGGTAAGACCTTAAACGAGATTGCGGAAGAGATGGGTCTACGCAGCATGTCCTTCTCTTTAGCACTGCAAGATCTCGCCAGTCTCTTACACAAAATTGCCACGGCCCAGATCGTACCAAACTCCGTATTAGAGGATTGGCCAGAGGCGAATGAGATTCGTAGGCTTGCTAAAGCGTTTACTCCCGAAGAAACCCAACTCTTTTATCAAATCGCCATTACCAGCCGGGCCGATTTGTCATTAGCCCCCGATGAGCAAGCTGGATTTGCGATGGCGCTCTTACGTATGTTGGCCTTCAAACCCGGTGGCAGCGGCAGCACGTCAGTAACAGCGAACAGCGCACCGAAGGCTGCTGCGCAAACCTCTAAACCAGCCTCTCCTGCAAGTAAGTCCGTGGAGACAAAGCCAGTTGCAAAGAGTGTTACTTCGAAGACAGTTACCCATACCCCAAATCTCAATAGTGAGATTAAGCCCGATTGGCATGCGATGGTCCGTAACTTGCCACTGCGAGGACTGTTGCAGCAACTCGCTCACCAAACCGAACTGGTGGAGTGGCGCGATACCCCAACGACACTCTTTATTACTCTGACGACTGAGATGCCACAACTGGCAACGGATGATGCGCTCGCCCGTTTTGGGGAGGCCTTGCGGGCCCAGTACGGCAAACCGGTGAAGTTGCAATTGGGTGAGGGCAAGGCCAATCACACGATTGCTAAAGTTGATGCACAGGTGTATGAAGAGAAAAAACTCAATGCCGAAGAGCAAATTGCTGAAGATCCATTCTTAAAAGAGCTTGAGCGTGAGTTTGGCGCCAAAGTGGTCTCGGGCTCGGTTCGTCCCATTAATTAATTTCGATAGCGGAGAAGCACACCATGATGAAAGGTCAAATTGCGGGCTTAATGAAACAAGCGCAGCAAATGCAAGAGAAGATGAAGCGCGCCCAGGAAGAGCTCAATGCCTTGGAGCTCACGGGTCAAGCCGCAGGAGGCCTAGTGAAGGTTACAATTAGTGGTAAGTATGAGATGAAGCGGGTGCAAATTGGTCCGGCAGCGATGGATGATCGCGAGATGCTCGAAGATTTAGTGGTGACCGCATACACCGACGCATTCAAACAAGCTGAAGCCGCTAGCCAAGCACTCATGTCGGGAGCGACCGCTGGGATGCCCATGCCCCCTGGATTTAAGTTACCGTTCTAAATTCGGATGAGTCGTACTAAACCATCAAACGAGCCTCAAGACGCACTTAGTCGTTTGGTGGAGGCCCTGCGGGTCTTGCCTGGTGTTGGTCCAAAATCAGCACAGCGGATGGCGTATTACCTATTGCAACATGATCGCAATGGCGCCACGGTCCTCGCACAAGCACTCGGTGAAGCGGTTGAGTCGATTGGCCATTGCCAGCGTTGCAATACCTTTACTGAACTTGCACTGTGTACGACGTGCAGCGATTCGCGTCGTGACCCTGCCTTGCTATGCGTGGTGGAGACCCCGGCCGATCAAGTGATGGTCGAGCAAACTATGAGTTTTAAGGGGCAGTATTTTGTGCTGATGGGTCGTATCTCACCGCTTGATGGCATGGGACCCAATGAGATTCATTTTGATCGCTTACTTGATCGGATTGAGAAACCAGAGTTTGGAGGACCCGTGCGCGAAGTGGTGCTTGCCACGAACTTCACGAGTGAGGGTGAAGCCACTGCGCATTACATTGGCGAGATCTTAAAGATCAAAGGCATTAAAGCGACTCGCATCGCCCGTGGGATTCCGGTGGGTGGCGAGTTGGAGTATGTCGATGCGGGAACCTTGGCGCGTGCTTTACTCGATCGCCGCTCCATCAGCTAAATCAATCAACGAAAGTATCTATGAGTAAAGTCCCACACATCTTAGTGAGCAATGATGACGGCTACCTAGCCCCTGGCTTACTCGCTTTAGTCAATGCCTTACGCCCCTTAGGCAAGTTAACGATTGTGGCACCGGAGCAAAACCACAGTGGCGCATCGAACTCGCTCACGCTCTCACGACCCTTAAGTATTCATCGGGTGGCCGGTGGTGAGCGCGATGGATTTCTGTTTGTGAACGGCACACCGACCGACTGCGTACACATGGCCATGACCGGATTTTTGGAGAGTAAACCCGATCTCGTGGTCTCCGGAATTAATCAAGGCGAGAATATGGGCGAGGACGTCCTGTACTCCGGTACGGTGGCGGCTGCAATTGAAGGCGTGATGTTTGGGGTACCGGGCATTGCGTTCTCGCAAGTCGATCGCGGCTGGGCGCAAATTGACGATGCGGCTAAAGCAGCGCGCGATATTGTGACTCAGGCCCTGCAAGAACCCATGGAGCGGGTTGATGGCATTGCTACCTTACTAAACGTCAATATTCCCAATGGTCATTATGAGCAACTCAAACGGTGGCGTGTGACGCGCTTAGGAACTCGCCATCACTCGCAACCCGTGATCGTGCAACAAAACCCACGCGGTGAGAACATTTATTGGATTGGTCCTGCGGGGGAGGCGCGCGATATTTCTCCGGGGACGGATTTTCATGCGATTAATGAGGGATGCATCTCAATTACGCCCATGCAACTCGATTTAACCCACCATGCCCGCCAAGCCAGTATGCGGGCATCGGGCTGGGACCACGGATGAAATCTGCCGAGCGCTTTGCTGGGCATCGCCAAGACCTCGCACGCAAGGTGCATGAGGCGGGCATTAAGAACCCGCAGGTCTTGCAAGCCATAGCCACAGTGCCGCGCCATTCGTTTGTCGATGCTGGACTGCACGCCCGCGCGTATGATGACTCTGCATTACCGATTGGTCATCAGCAAACCATCTCCAAACCATCGGTGGTGGCACGCATGATTGAGTTGTTACACAAAAACAAACAACCCTTGGGTAAGGTGCTCGAGATTGGGACTGGTTGCGGCTACCAAGCTGCGGTACTGAGTTTGTTGGCGCAGGAGGTCTACTCCATTGAGCGAGTCCGTGCCTTGCATGATCTGGCCCGCACCAAATTACGTCCGTTTCGGATTTCTAATCTGCGCCTGATCTATGGCGATGGCATTCGAGGGCTACCCCAAGCAGGACCATTTGATGGCATCATCCTCGCCGCGGCTGGATTGGGAGTGCCAGATCCCTTATTGGATCAACTCGCCATTGGTGGACGGCTCATTGCCCCAGTTTCTAAAAGTGAGACCGAGCAGCAGCTCTTACTCATTGAGCGGGTTAGCTCCCACCGTTACCAAAGGACCGCACTTGATGAGGTCTTTTTTGTCCCCTTACAATCAGGGGTGATATGAACGTATTGCATAACAGCCCACAATTCCGATATCCCATTGGCTTTGGTCAGACCGTACTCATTGCGCTTGTCGCTCTGGGGCTTACCGCGTGTTCGACCCCGCCACGAACCAAACCAGCCACCATTACCGATCGCAGTACACCGGTAGCCAGTGCCCCCGCTCAAGAGCCGGTGCCACCTGGGTTCTACCGAGTGAAGCGGGGCGACACCTTAATCCGGATTGCACTCGATAACGGACAGTCGTACCGCGATATCGCCGCTTGGAACAATATCACCGACCCCAATTTGATTGAGGTTGATCAGGTTTTACGGGTCAAGCCACCACCGAGTACGGCTCGGGTTGTAACCAAGCCAATTGAACCCATTAAACCGGCCGATAGCAAAGCATCGGCGGATAAGAAAGTCGCTACTAAGAAAGTGGAAGAGAAAGAAGTTGCTGCTGCAGAGCCGAAGGCCGATGCTGTTGATCCACCCATTAAGCTCTCGTGGCCAGCGAAGGGTAAAGTGGTTGAAGAGTTTAATGAAGCCAAGAACAAAGGCATCGATATCGCCGGCAAGATGGGTGAGCCAATTCAAGCGGCAGCCGATGGCAAAGTGGTCTATGCCGGTAATAGTTTGCGTGGCTATGGCAATCTCGTCATCATCAAACACGACAACACCTATCTAACAGCCTATGCCCATAATCGCACGCTGGTGGTGAAAGAGGGCGAGAGCGTCCGCAAGGGTCAACGCATTGCGGAGATGGGCGATTCAGATGCCAACATGGTGAAGTTGCACTTTGAGGTGCGCATGAATGGTAAGCCCGTTAATCCGATGCAGTATTTGCAATAACGAGTTTGGCTAAATCGATTCCCAGCGTATTGGTATTTGATATTGAGACCATTCCGGATGTGGCTGGATTGCGATTGCTCAATGCTTATCCAGATTCGATGAGCGATGCTGAGGTGGCAAAGGCCGCCATGGATGACCGAGCTACTCAAACTGGCCAAGCGTTTTTGCCGCTCTATCTGCAAAAGATCATCGCGATCTCGTGCGTAATCCGCAGAACGACCAAAGAGGGCTCGCCGCAATTTAAGGTTGGCAGTCTAGGAGCGCCAGATGATGATGAGAAAGGCCTGGTACAAGCCTTCTACGAACTCATCGAAAAATATACCCCTCAATTAGTGTCATGGAATGGAAGTGGCTTTGATCTTCCGGTCTTGCACTATCGAGCACTACTCAATCAAGTGGCAGCGCCACGCTATTGGGAGATGGGTGAGAGTACCGATAGCGATAGTAAAGACTTTAAGTGGAACAACTACATTAATCGCTATCACATGCGACATATTGATCTGATGGATGTCTTGGCCAAACATAATGCTCGAGCCAATGCACCGCTCGATGCACTTGCCAAGCTGTGTGGATTTCCGGGGAAGCTGGGTATGGATGGCTCACAAGTATGGCCTGCGTATCAACGCGGTGAGATTGAGCAAATCCGACAGTATTGCGAGACCGATGTGGTTAATACGTATTTGGTGTATTGCCGCTTTCAGCAAATGCGCGGTGGCTTTACCGCCGACGAGTATGATGAAGAACTCGCGTATGTGAAGCAGCAACTTGAACAGGATGCCAAACAAGGTAAGGCACCTTGGCCTGAGTATCTCGCGGGCTTCACTCACTAACGCATTCGAGATGAACGATGAGCACTGAGGTGCGGATGCCTAACGCATCGCCGATTGTCACGATTGATTCATTGGATTTAGAGGCCCAAGGCGTTGCACGGCAATCCAATGAGGAGGGCGGCAAAGTGCTCTTTATTCGAGGAGCATTGCCCACCGAGCGCGTGACCTACACCATTACCCGTGAGAAAGCGCGTTTTGCCAAAGCCAAACTCCACGAACTCATTAAACCCGCGGTCTATCGCACCACACCCCGCTGCACCTATTTTGGAGTCTGCGGAGGGTGCAGCATGCAGCATCTGGATTTTGCTGCGCAGATTGCGATGAAGCAGCGGGTCTTAGAGGATGATTTTTGGCATATCGGACGGATCAAGCCCGACGAGATCCTGCGACCAATTGCAGGACCCGCTTGGCACTATCGCCATCGTGGGCGCTTGAGTGTGATTGATCGCTCGATTAAAAAGGGCACGATCTTGGTGGGTTTTCATGAGCACAACAGTAGTTATGTGGCGGATATGCTGACCTGCGAAGTGATCCCTAAGCGGATCTCAGATCTATTAGTGCCCATGCGGGAACTGGTGGGCTCACTTAGTATTCGAGATCGCGTACCGCAAATTGAGTTTGCGGTTGGAGAGGATGTAAACCAACCAAGTACTCCCCAAATTGCCTTAGTGATTCGGCACTTGCTACCACTGACCCCCACAGATCTGAAGAATCTTGAAGTATTTGCTAAACACCATCAGGTGGGTATTTGGTTACAAGCCCAAGGCCCTGAGAGTGCCAAACCGTTTTACCCCGCTGCGCAAGCGCTGAGTTACAGCTTGCCAGAGTTTGGGGTCAGCTTACCGTTCTTACCGACGGACTTTACCCAAGTCAATCACGCAGTCAATCAAGTGCTAATCAGTAAAGCTATTGCATTACTGGAGATCCAAGCAAGTGACCGTGTAATTGATCTCTTCTGTGGCATCGGCAACTTCACACTCCCCATTGCAACACTGGCTAAGGAAGTGCTTGGCATTGAGGGTAGCAAGACCCTGACGCAGCGTGCCTTACAAAATGCTCGCCATAACCAACTCGATCACAAAACCCAATTTACCCAAAGCAATCTCTTTGAGGTCACGGCCACTGATCTCAATGGCTGGGGCAAGGCTGATAAATGGCTGATTGACCCACCGCGAGAGGGTGCGATGGAGGTTTGTAAGGCAATGCAAGACCTACCATCAACAGCGCTACCCAAACGCATCGTGTATGTGTCCTGCAATCCCAAAACACTGGCACGCGACGCAGCGATTCTGACGCACGAACTCAATTACACCCTGAGCAAAGCAGGGATCATCAATATGTTCCCCCACACCTCGCACATTGAATCGATTGCGGTGTTTGATCGACCGATATAAAAGTCAGGTATTGTGTGAGTTCATCAACATGGACATCCCATGACCAATCTCAACCAACTACCTACTGATTTACCTGTTCCTCAAGACGATGGGTCTTGCAATCATTTGGTTGGCATGCCTTTGCCGAATGTAGCCTTGTTAGCAACGGATGGATCGATGGTGAACCTCTCCCAACTAGCTGGGCGTTTGGTGATTTATTGCTATCCCATGACCGGTCAGCCTAATGTGCCATTACCTGAGGGGTGGGATCAAATCCCAGGAGCGCGGGGTTGCACACCGCAAAGTTGTGCCTTTCGGGATCACTATCAAGAACTCCAAGCCCTAAATGCCAATGTATTTGGGCTCAGTGTACAAAGTACGGAGTATCAACGCGAGATGGCTACGCGTTTGCATTTGCCGTTTCAGGTTCTGAGTGATGAGCATTATCAGTTTCAGAAGGCGCTCAACTTACCAACCTTTGTGGCAGCAGGGATGACCTTACTCAAACGCGTGACCTTCATTAGTCATCAAGGGCGTATTGAGGCAGTGCATTACCCAATCTTCCCAAGCGATAGTGATCCTGCTTGGGTATTGGATTATTTGCGCATCAATAAACCCTAATATTTGTAGTTATAATAATTGCAATCATGATTTATTGTAGTTACAATAAATCGGATGAAATTTATTTATGATCAGCAAAAAGACAAGACAAATATACAAAAACATGGAGTTAGCTTGCGGGATGCAAGCAAGCTTGATTGGGATGATGGCTTATTTTGGATTGATGACAGAAAAGATTATGGCGAGGTGCGCTGTATTGGTCTTGCACCGATGAAAAATAGGTTGTATTTTATTGTTTATGTAAATATCGGAACTCAACGAAGAGTCATTAGTCTGCGCAAAGCAAATAGACGGGAGTTTATGCATTATGAAAAAGAAACTAATTAAGCCAACTGTCAAAGAGGATCTTGCCATTACGAAGGCTGCAAGGTCAGACCCAGATAGTCGGCCGTTAACTGAGAAAGAGTGGAAACGTATTAAGCCAACACTTGTTCGGGGTCGCGGAAGACCTCCTGGCAGTGGCAGCAAAGAGCAAATTACTCTTAGGATCGATAAAGAGACCTTAAATTTTTATCGATCTAAGGGTGAGGGTTGGCAAACATTTATCAACCTTGTTCTCGGTGAATTAAAGCGTGAATCAAAATCTATCAAAACAATCGAAAGACGGCTAAATCAAGGTAAATTAATGTACGCATGATTTTCTGACAAATGTGTACAAATTTCGTATGCTCTAAATCCAAATAAAAAGGGCGCCGCAGCGCCCTGAAGTTACCGCAGGAGTACGTTGCTATCAGTCGCGGTCTCCACCGAAGATGCCCAGAAGAGCCAAGAGGTTGGAGAAAATGTTGTAGACACTCAGATAGATACCCAAGGTTGCAATGATGTAGTTGGTTTCACCACCATTGACTACGCGTTGCACATCCACCAAGATGAACGCAGAGAAGATAGCGATTGCAACCACCATGATGGTTAGCATCAGGGCAGGGATCTGCAACCAGATGTTGGCTAAAGAAGCCAAGATCAACAGAATGACACCCACGAACAGGAACTTGCCCATGCCCGTGAAGTCTTTCTTGGAGACCGTTGCAATCGAAGCCATCACGGTGAAGATTGCAGCTGTGCCACCAAACGCACCCATAATGAGAGCGGCACCATTGCTGTAGCTACCCAGGGTCATACCGATTAAGCGTGAGAGCATCACACCCATAAAGAAAGTGAATGCCAGCAAGAGCACTACGCCCATACCGGTATCTTTGTTCTTCTCAATTGCCCAGAAGAAACCAAAGGCAACTGCCAAGAACAAAATCGCACCCATAAATGGACTACCTTCGAAAAAGGTAAAGCCCATGGCCACACCTAGCCACGCACCGATGACGGTTGGCACCATGGAAAGTGCCAAGAGGGCGTAAGTGTTTCTTAGGACACGGTTACGGGATTGGGCAGTTGCAACTGCAGCACCACGACCAAAACCATACGAATTCAGATCACTCATTGAGTAGCTCCTTAAAGTAAGTCCAACATGGACTTGATAGTTACTAAGTATAGACAAAACACATAAAAATCAAGACCTTTGTGACAGGAAGTTCGTTGGCATTAGGGTCTTTAGGTGATATACCTAAGAAATTCAAGGGCTTAGGAGTGGGAATCGGGGATAAAACCCTAAAAACAAAGTATAATTTCGCATCGCAATACCGAGTATTGCTTACAAATGAATCAATAAAACCGAAAAACCGTTTCACAACATCATTGGAGTTTTTGCATGGCAATTCAGCGCACCTTATCCATCATCAAACCTGACGCAGTCGCGAAGAACGTGATTGGCCAAATCTATGCTCGTTTTGAGCAAGCCGGTTTGAAGATCGTCGCCGCCAAAATGGCGCACCTCTCAAAAAATGAAGCGGAGCAGTTCTATGCAGTTCATAAAGAGCGTCCTTTCTTTAAGGATCTCGTGAGCTTCATGATCTCAGGCCCAGTGATGATTCAGGTGCTTGAGGGTGAGAATGCAATTGCCAAAAATCGCGAGTTGATGGGCGCTACGGATCCAAAGAAGGCTGATAAAGGCACAATCCGTGCTGACTTTGCAGACAGCATTGATGCCAATGCCGTTCATGGCTCGGATGCGCCGGAGACCGCTGCGGTGGAAGTCGCTTTTTTCTTCCCCGGCATGAACATCTTCGCGCGTTAATTCACCATTGAATTCAAGCCGAACGAACTTACTCAATTTTGATGCTGCCAAGATGGCAGAGTATGTTGCGGGATTAAACGAGAAGCCGTTCCGGGCTAAGCAGCTCTTGCAGTGGGTGCATCAGCGTGGCGTTTGTGACGTTACGCTG
>VGIH01000049.1 GCA_016867965.1 Betaproteobacteria bacterium
GGGGAAAATTCTTATCTGAATCAGGTTTTGTTGTTATTCTTCCAGACAGCCTATCACGACCAGGTCGCATTTCTAATTGTGATCCACAAAACAGCATTACAACAAATCGATTTCCTATGGCCCTTCCTTTTCGTGAGCAGGAAATTGCGTTTGCATTAAATCAGCTAAGAAAAATATCTTGGGCTGATATGTCAAATATCTATTTAATGGGTCATAGTGAAGGCGCAAATGCAGCTGCACGTACTCAAATAACTGGTTTTAAGGGCATTATTCTTTCGAGTGGGTTTTGTCAAACTGGGGTTATCTTTGAACAGGGAATTAAGGCACTTGTTATAAATTTTTCCAGCGACCCCTGGCATCAGGGTAATAAATCTAATTGCCTTGTTGAGCGCGCTGATAATTCAATTCAATTGCTTCTTATTCCTGGTACGGGACATAGTACTTTTGAAAATGAATCAGCAAGAGTACAAGTTATTAATTTCTTAAAAGCTCCGTAATTACCATCAAGTTAATCTTATTTTTATTCTATTAAATCTTTTTATTAAGAAATTTTTATACTCTTAGAATTAATATCACACATAATTCAACACCGTAGCCACAACGGTTTGAGCCTTCAGACAGAGTCAGCCACAGCCGGCACATTCACACAGCACCACCCCAAACCTCACGGATGAGATATTCCCCCGTTTCAGCTTGGCTGGCTCTTGAGGCCTTTTACCTTATAATTCCCAGTTCGGCGAATTAGCTCAGCTGGTTAGAGCGACGGAATCATAATCCGCAGGTCCGGGGTTCAAATCCCTGATTCGCCACCAAATTCTGCCCTCAGCTTGTCTGGGGGCTTTGTTTTTGGATGGATTATTGGTAAGGTATATCAATGATTTCTAGAACGTGGTGGATGATCTTTGGCTTTATTGCCCTAGGTTTAGGCTTTTATATGTACATTCGGGATCGAGACCTGATTGGTATTGTGATTGCTGTCTTAATATTACTTGGTGCTTTCTCTACTAAACCCAAAAAATAGTTTGTTATGGATCCAAAAACACAACGCGAGCGCGATGAAGCGGTTAAGCGTAAATATATTTACAAACCTGTCTTCATTATTTTTGGCATCCTCAACCTCTTAATCATTGCTCTGTTTGTTATTTCTCTTTAGTTTTAATTGTGGTTTCGTCCTTCGTTTCGTTTGACATTACTTCTAAGCCATAGGGCTTGACCAGTTGCCAAACATGATTGGGCACCATGTTTTTCATCTTCTTTGGCATTTCTCTGCGTAGGTGCAATACCGTTTCAATCGCTTTCATCTCAACCCGTGCTCTTGCAAACTCTAAGCCTCGAGGTCCAATCTTCGGCATGAGCCATCCGACGATCGGTCTTAGCCAATTAGGCATCTGACGCAGTGGTAAACCACCAGCAGCTAACTCAACGTTTTTCATAAACCCTTTAACAGGGCTTGCGCGATTACCAGCACTCTCTGGTTCAGTAAGTTGTATTTGATTACCTAACAGCTTGAGTAACTCTTCCCCCTGTTGATTACGCACAATTAACCATTGTTCTCCAGAACCTCCCATGTAGCCAACCGTGATATCCGAAAGGGCATTGGTGTAATCCACGCAAGTCCTGCACGTCAATGGGAAAAAATTGGGTCTAAGTTTGGATAGAGGCAGCATCAAAAATGGGATTGTTTTATTTCGTCCATCTTGATATCTCAACTCCACATGGTAATCGGCCCTGAACTCTAGATAGGTAATATTTTCTGGGCTCTCATCAATCAGTTGTAAAAACTCATGGAAGTTCTCAGTACTGGTGTTGTCTGAACAGGGGGTACCAATCACATAAAGTTTTTTTAGATCTAACTCTTTTTCTAAAGCTCTTAAGGCATAGACCTGACACGGGATTCCAATGATCCCTAGCCGTTGGTAGTTTCGCTCTCTTGCTACATCAAGGAGCGCTAGTAGTGGTGCGTAGCCCATCCGCATGCCTCGCGCTTGATGAAGTTCTTGAGGATCTGTAATCAGGACAGGCATGGGTCGCCAGCGATCGTCTGGGTCTGGTGCCATGGTCAAAATGGCATCAACTAAGTCATTTTTCAGGAGTTGATTAGCAATCGAGGTGGTAATTCCGGTCCACTGCGCTCCGGCTAGTGGCTCACGCATACTTGCGCGGTACATCTTGCGATAGACCCCAAAGAAGAGTTCATCGCTGCGGTTTAGGGTGCGCGACTGTCCGTGAATTTCCTGCTCAAGGGATTCGTATTGAGGGTCAATAAACTGACAGGCTCGACCGCAACGCTTTGGGTCGGAGGAACGCGAAATACCGCAATCCGTACAAAGCTCTCGCTCGGGCGCAGGGCCCGAGTAAGAGAGTGATTCAATACCAATTACTTTTTTACCATCCAATTAACTTAGGCAACCATAGTGAGATTTGAGGGAACTGGAACACTAAGTATAGTGTCACGCCCTGCATCGCAATAAAGGGTATGGCGCCTTTGTAAAGATGCTTAATTAAGACTTCGGGTGGAGCTACCCCTTTGAGATAAAAGAGAGCCCAACCAAATGGAGGGGTTAAGAAGGAGGATTGCAAACACACCGTGATCATCATGGCTACCCAAACCGGATCAGCACCTTGCGATAACAAAATTGGCATAAATAGTGGAACGGCAATATAGCTAATCTCAATCCACTCTAAGAAGAATCCCAAGACAAAGATAAGAAGCAACATCAGCCAAATATCACTATTAACACCGCCTGGTAACACATTAAATAGTTTGGCAATCAGCTCTTCGCCGTTCAGACCTCGAAAAGCCAACGAAAAGACTTGGGCACAAATCAAAATAAACATCATGAGGGCACTAATCTTGGTGGTATCAACCATCGTGGCCTTTAATCGCTCCCAAGTTAAACGTCCAGAGAACGCTGTTACAAGGATCGCGCCAAATGAACCCATCGCAGCGGCTTCAGTAGGTGCAGCAACACCGCCAACGATTGATCCTAATACAGCAACCACCAACATAATCGGCGGAACGACTACTTTCCAGAATCGAACCCAAAGCTCTTTACCGGAAACCTTGCTTCTTTCCTCAAGGGGAATCGGCGGCATAAGCTCGGGCTTCATCAATCCTTGAATAAACAAATAGGTAATGTAAACAAAAGTTAGCAATAAACCAGGCATGACGGCGGCGGCAAACAAAGTACCGACTGATAACTGCAAAATGTCCGAGAGCAGAATGAGGATCAAACTGGGAGGGATAATTTGACCCAAGGTTCCGGACGCCATAATGGTGCCGCATGCAATCCCCTTGTCGTAACCTCGACGTAACAAGGTCGGCAAGGTTAGAAGGCCTAGCGTAATGATGGTAGCGCCTACAATTCCGGTGGTGGCACCCATTAGCGCACCAAAGAGAATGATGCCAATTGCCATACCGCCCTTCACACCCCCAGCTAGATGGCCAATTACATCGAGTAAATCATCGGCAAGCCTTGATTTCTCGAGCATGATTCCCATGAAGATGAATAATGGGATCGCCAACCATTGATAACCGCCAACCACACCGAATACACGCGCTGGCAAAAGATTAAAGAGAGTGTCACCAAATCCAATAAACCCGAATACGAAACCAACCGTAGCCAAAGAAATAGCAACAGGAATACCGATCATGAGCATGATAAAAAATCCGCCCAGCATTAGAAAGGCAATAATCTCTGTATTAAACATGGCTAGCCCCTTTATTCCCGGGACGATTGAGATATACCCGTATCGCTTCCGCAGCGCCCTGAAGGGCAAGAAGAGCAAAACCAACTGGTATCAGGCCCTTAATAAACCAACGCGCTGGTATACCACCCGGGTCAGGTGATTTTTCACCAATCGAGAATGATTGACCGACATACCCTATCGATACTCTAATAAAGATTAAAGCGATCAATACAGTCAGAATGGCTGAGACCATATCGACAATGTATTTCTTCTGCGGAGTGTAATTGGCGTAAAACAAATCAACCCGTACATTGTCACCACGGAGTAAGGCGTAACTCATACCAAATAAAATCATGGCAGCCAATAAGTGCCACTCTAATTCTTGAGCCCATACACTTCCAAGGCTCATGGAATAACGCAAGACCACATTGATCACAATTAATAAAACAATCGACAAGGTGAGCCAAGAGGCCACCTTGCCGAATAGATCAATCAAGGTCTCAATGCGCGATGCAATCACTTCTGAAGCTTTTTGCACTGATTATCCTGACTTATTAATTAACCACGTACTTTATTGTGGTAGGTGGCCTCACTGTATACCGCCCACGCATCGTATTTCTTCTTATAAGCAAAATAAGAATCGTGGACTTTCTTCGTCATCGGATCTTTTGCAGCCTCTTCATTTAAGATCTTCGTGGTTTCTTCACGCATTGCTTTGACTACGGAGTCTGGCAACTGGATTGCTTGGACACCTTGTTTCTTCACTAGATCTTCCATCGCATCGGCATTGTTCTTTTGACACCATGCTTCGCCAATGACATTACAAGCTGCTGCCGCATTTGTAACAACCTCTTGTAAATCTTTAGGCAGTTTCATCCAGGCCGCTTTATTAATGAGTAACTCAGAAGCGGTTGAGGGCTCATGCCAACCAGTGGTGTAATAAAACTTCGCTGCTTTTTGTAATCCAAGGCGACGATCTTGGAATGGACCAACGAATTCAGCTGCATCGATCACGCCACGCTCAAGTGCTGGGAAAATTTCGCCTGCGGGCAATACTTTTACATCAACGCCTAGCTTCGCATAGACTTTGCCAGCCAAGCCAGGAATACGCATCTTGAGACCTTTTAAATCGGCAACCGAGTTGATTTTTTTCTTAAACCAACCCGTCATTTGAACGCCGGTGTTACCGCAAGCCATTGCAACCATTCCGAATGGTGCATACACCTCATTCCATAAATCATTGCCACCGCCGTCATACAACCAGCCATTCATGCCCTGGAAATTTAGACCAAATGGCACTGCCGTGAAGTATTGGGCAGCAGCTGTTTTACCAGTCCAAAAGTACGCATTTGCATGATTCATTTCAACGGTTCCGGCTCGAACTGCATCAAAACCTTCAAATGCAGGAATCAATTCGCCAGCTCCGAAGACCTGAATCTTCAAACGACCGCCCGACATTTCCAGAATGCGTTTAGCTAAATCAGTAGCGCTACCTGGACCATCCATATAAAACGGTGCGCCTTTTGGATAGGCACTCGTCATCTTCCAATTAAATGTTTGCGCAGATTGAGCCTTTACAATGGCAGGTGCTGCAAGAGCGGCGCCAGCAACCCCGGCTCCTATACTGGTACTTAAAAATTTGCGACGACTTGAACTCATTTGTTTCTCCTTAGTTATAAAAATCTCAAACAACATATGGCGATGAAATGAAGTACTCAATTCGAGCGATTTGCCAGAATCCATGTATCGATTTCATAAACTACTGTACAGGGAAAATACCGATGCACTTGTACACTATTCCCAAAAGTAGTGCATTAATTCGTTAATTTGGGGAATATCCTCTTCATTCTAGTTCAAAGGAAATTATTGCTATGCAACCTAAATGGGGTATCCGTGGAATGGCCGTTGCGCCCCACTCACTCGCTTCTCAATCAGCGCTTGCTGTCTTGCGCGAAGGGGGTAATGCCCTTGAGGCTATGATTTCTGCAGCTGCCACCATTGCGGTTGTTTATCCACATATGAACTCAATTGGTGGCGACTCTTTTTGGGTGATTCATGCACCTGGTAAAGCAATGGGTGGCATCGATGCCTGCGGCGGTGCCGCTGGTTTGGCTACTCGCTCGTGGTATCAAGAACAAGGAATCACGGGAACTATTCCATTTCGCGGGCCAGTCGCAGCAAATACGGTTGCAGGCACCATTTCAGGATGGGGGGCAGCCTTTGATCTTTCCAAAAAGAGCTTGGGTGGCAGATTGCCCTTATCCCGTTTACT
This sequence comes from Betaproteobacteria bacterium, assembly GCA_016867965.1. GTDB lineage: Bacteria > Pseudomonadota > Gammaproteobacteria > Burkholderiales > Burkholderiaceae > Polynucleobacter. Next base: position 5,963 of record VGIH01000049.1, read on the forward strand.
CGAGGATGCGATTCATTATGCTGAACATGGTGTTCCAGTTACCCATAGTCAATCTGCCCTCACTGAGAAAAAACGGGTTGAGCTGAGTCCGCAACCTGGATTCTCAGAAACCTTCTTAGTAAAAGGTAAGTCTCCAGCAACTGGCAGCGTGTTTTATCAAAAGCGACTTGCGAATACCTTACGTCAAATCGCCAAAAAAGGGACCAATGATTATTACCGTGGAGAACTCGCAGAGCTAATCGCAAAAGAGCTTAAACAGTTGGGCAGTCCACTGCGCCTTGATGATCTGCAACGCCACCAGGCGAAATTGATTAATCCCCTACACCTAGCGCACAGTTTGGCAGATGTATACAACATGACGCCTCCAACCCAAGGGGTAATATCACTAATGATTCTAGGCATTTTGGATCAACTCAAACTCAAGCAATTTGCAGTCGATAGTCCAGAATATGTTCATCATTGCGTAGAGGCCACCAAACAGGCGTTCAAGATCCGTGATCAACATATTACGGATCCTGCCTATATGCAAAAGCATGCCCAAGAATTTTTATCGCACAGCTTTTTAAAAACACTCGCCAATCAAGTAGATCGTCAACGTGCTCTGCCCTGGGGCGCCGGTCGAGGACCCGCAGACACCATTTGGATGGGCGTAATTGATGGCGAGGGCCGGTGCGTCTCCTTCATTCAAAGTATTTATCATGAGTTCGGCTCCGGAATTGTTTTACCAAAATCAGGCATTAACTGGCAAAACCGCGGTTGCAGCTTTTCATTAGATCCTAAAGCGCTTAATACCTTATTGCCTTACCGCAAGCCATTTCATACCCTAAATCCTGCCCTTGCATTATTTAAAGATGGACGGTCTATGGTTTACGGAACGATGGGTGGTGATGGACAACCACAAACCCAGTGCGCAGTATTTACGCGAACTGCCATCTATGGACTCGATCCTCAAGATGCAATTAGTCGTCCCCGTTGGCTCTTGGGACGCACGTGGGGACAAACCAGTGATACGCTGAAATTGGAATCCCGTTTTGATCCAGCGCTAGTTCAACAACTTCGAGACATGGGGCATGACATTGAGATCTTAGCTGAGCTTGATGAAACGGTTGGACACGCGGGTTGCATTATTCGCGAGCCATCAGGCATCCTCAAAGGTGGCTGGGATCCAAGAAGCGATGGTGCGGTAGCATCGTTCTAATGAAACCAACTCTATATAGCTTCTGGCGTAGCTCCGCTGCCTTTCGGGTGCGGATTGCAATCAATCTTAAGGGGATTGAATACGATGTGATTGCGGTTCACCTTCGCAAGGGCGGTGGTGAACAGCTCCAAGAATCCTATCAAGCTCTAAACCCAAATGGTTTAGTGCCGCTGTATATTGATACGGGAATTACTCTGCACCAGTCATCAGCGATCATTGAATTCCTCGAGGAAAAATATCCTAAACCAGCTTTATTGCCAACCAAGCTCGAGGATCGAGCGTGGGTTCGTGGTTTGGCTCAAGATATCGCTGCGGATATTCATCCTATCAACAATCTTCGGGTTCTACGGTATCTCGTTGGAAAACTCGGAATAAGTGATGAACAGCGTTTAACCTGGTACAACCATTGGGTCGACAAGGGGCTCGCCAGCCTTGAAAAACGGCTTTCAAAAGATCCGCGCGTTGGTCAATTTTGTTATGGCGATCAACCAACGATTGCTGACGTTTTTTTAGTACCGCAAGTCTTTAATGCTTTCGATGCCAAGATTAGTTTTAGTGGCTATCCGACCTTGCACCGCATTACGCAGAATTGCATGCAGCTTCCCGCGTTTATCAATGCCTCTTGGGAGCACCAAGTGGATGCAGAAGGAAAAAATCCAGAGCCTAGCTAGGCGTCATCCACCACACCAAAATCGATAGCGTGAATAAAGAGCCTAAGGTAGTAATCAGTACGACTCGAGAGATCAAAGAACCGTCGGCTCGGTAATATTGAGCCAGCATGAATGGTCCTGTGCCCGTTGGTAAAGCGCTCACCAAGACAGCCGCATAGACCCAAAATGTTGGCAATCCTAAGATCGGATCAGCTACCACCCAAACGATGAATGGTTGCAAGATCAGTTTTACAAACACCAGACTCCAAGTGGTCTTTGCTGGTGCGGCAGTTTTTTGAACTAAAAATAATCCAATTGAAACTAATGCGCAGGGACTAGCTGCGGCTCCTAAAAAACTGACAAACTGGCGCAGTGGTCCATAGAGCTCTAAACCAGTTGTCGCCCAAAGAGCCCCACAAAACGGCGCTACCAATAAAGGATTGGTGGCTAAGGATTTTCCAACCGTTTGAATAATTTCACCAAACGGCTTTTTGGCATGTACCCCGAGCTCAATAAAAAAGATGGCTACTGCAAAGAGTGCGCACACCACAATCAAGGTTGCAATCACGGCGGGTCCAAGGCCGCTCTCACCAAAAGCGAGTAGTAGTAGCGGAATGCCCATATACCCAGTGTTCGCATACGAGCCACTTAAGCTTTGAAAGCTAGCAACGGTCCAATCTTTGGTTTGAATTCGGTAATAAATTAAGAGGGCCAAATAAACCAAAATCGCCCCCGAGCTAAACGCAATGATGAATCCTGGCTGCCAAAGCTCTTGCCAATTACTGTGCGCAGTAAAGTCAAACATTTGCGCAGGCAATGCAAGCCACACGACAAACCGATTGATTTCGGTCGATGCGTTTGGACTTAATTTATCCGTTTTGCCACAAATATATCCTGCCAAGATTAGGGCAAAGATTGGAATAATGACGTTAAGAACGTGAAGCAATGAAAACCTAGGAAATTTTCTTAAGAGTTTTGCGGTAGCGTGTAGCGTTCTCTACGTAATGCGAGGAGATACGATTCATCTCAGCAATTTGCTCTGGACTAAGCGTTTTGACTGCTTTCGCTGGCGATCCAATAATTAGTGAACCGTCTGGGAATTCTTTTCCTTCCGTGACTAACGCACCAGCACCAACTAGGCAATTTTTACCAATCTTGGCCCCGTTAAGGACAATCGCATTAATTCCAATCAGGCTGCCATCACCAATCGTGCACCCGTGCACCATAGCCTGGTGACCAATCGATACGTTCTCGCCCAAAGTTAGCGGCCAACCATAGTCAGAATGCAAAACTGAAGAATCTTGGATATTCGTGCCAGCCCCAATCCGGATCGGCTCGTTATCGCCCCGAATCACCACACGCGGCCAGACATTGGCGTTTTTGCCGAGATGAACGCGCCCAATGACTTCAGCAGAGTCCGCCACCCAAGCGCCATCACCTAATTCTGGAGAAATACCGTCTAGTTCATATATCGCCATACTTTTTATTATAGTGAGAGCGCATTTTCTCAATAAAAGATTGATTTTCTGTATGATTAGAGGTGAAGTTCTTGCATTTGTACAGAAAGGTTAATCACATGAAACGCATTATCTCTCTTGCTCTATTCGCTTTGGGATTGGTCAGCACCTCAAGTTTTGCTTAAGATAAGGCGCTGAGCACTCAAGAGCTTGTCAAGTACTGTCAATTACCCGCCAGCTCCGAGTACCGATCGTTTTGCGTAGGTTATTCAACGGCTATTTATGACACCTACTTGGTGACACGTCACCCAACCAATGCCAAGCCTTTTATTTGCTTAAAGCAACCTGCCCCTCCTGTTGATAGCGTAATCGCGGATTACGTCAATTGGGCTAAGCAAAATCAGCAGTTTGCCAATACACCCGCAGCAGATAGTGCGCTACGCTATCTTGCTGGTCGCTATCCCTGTGGCAAATAATCATTTCATTTAGGAGAACGTGATCATGAAAAAATTTATTCTCATTATTCTTGGATCGGCATTACTTATCACTGGTTGCTCCAATATGGACACTACCCAACAGCGCACCTTATCGGGTGGCGCAATTGGCGCAACCGCAGGCGCAGTCGGTGCAGCGATTTTCCATAGCAACCCAATTTGGGGTGCGGTGGGTGGCGCAGCAGTTGGTGCAGCCTCTGGCTATGTGTATGACATGTATGAGAAAGACAAGCAAGCCCAATACAACAAAGGCTATCAAGCTGGTAAAGCAAGCTCTACCAACTCCAGTAGCTCCTCATCGGGCTCAAAGTAATTCAGTATTAATTTCAATCGTGCCAGTAAGTGCCTTATGAACAGGGCACTTATTGGCAATCTCCAGTAGACGTTGTGATTGTTCCGCGTCTACCACGCCCACCAGCTTGATGGAGCGTTTAAATTTTTCGATGTCGTTCACTCGCTCAATATCCACGGTTACGATTGCATCTTGCAGATCCCACGATTTTCTCTGGGCGTACATTTTGAGGGTCATGCCTGTGCAGGCAGCTAAAGCAGCACCCAGATACTCATGGGGCGATGGGCCTGAAGAATTACCACCCTTCGCCTCATCAATATCGGAGACAAAATGATCATTACCGACCTCAAGGGCCTGCTGAAAATGACCACTACCAAATCGAGATACCACTGCTCTCATAACCAATCCTTATGCCAGTAGCATTTGATTAATCCGTTTTACATATCCAGCGGGATCTTGTAACTGACCCCCTTCCGCAAGCAATGCCTGATCAAACAAAATCGTTGCCCAATCGTCAAATTGCTTATCCTCGTATTTTAGTTTTAGAACTAAGGGGTGTTGTGGATTAATTTCTAAGATCGGTTTGCTATCCGGTGCTTGCTGACCCGCAGCCTTGAGCATTCGCAATAGGTTCGCAGAAAGTTCATGCTCATCGGCGACTAAACACGCAGGTGAATCCGTCAAACGTAAGGTGACACGCACATCCTTCACCTTGCCATCGAGTGATTTTTTCATGCGCTCAATGAGATCTTTATATTGCTCTTCGGTTTCTTTTTGCTCCTTTTTCTCAGCCTCATCGGCTAAGGCGCCTAGATCAAGACCGCCTTTTGCAACGGATACCAAGGCTTTACCGTCAAACTCATAGAAATAGGACAACAGCCACTCATCAACCCGATCGGATAGTAATAAAACTTCTACGCCTTTTTTCTTAAAGATTTCTAAATGGGGGCTGTTTCTGGCAGCAATATAGGATTCTCCAGTGACGTAATAAATCTTATCTTGCCCCTCTTTCATGCGACTAACGTAATCGGCAAGAGTTACGGTTTGCTCGGAAGAATCGGTGTGCGTACTGGCAAAGCGTGTAAGTTTTGCGATCCGCTCTTGATTGTTTACATCCTCGCCGATCCCTTCTTTAAGGAGCTGACCAAACTCCTTCCAAAAATCAGCGTACTGCTCTTTTTTGGCGGCATCCTCACTATTGGCCAATTCCTCGAGCATGGTTAAAACCCGCTTGGTTGAGCTCTCTCGGATACTTTTAACATCACGTGATTCTTGTAAGATTTCGCGTGAGACATTGAGTGGCAAATCTGCGGAATCAATCACACCCATGACAAAGCGAAGGTACATCGGCATTAGCTGTTCAGCATCATCCATGATAAAGACGCGTTTAACGTAAAGCTTGATGCCATTGCGCTTGTTGCGATCCCAGAGATCAAAGTTGGCTTTCTTTGGGATGAATAAGAGCTGGGTGAATTCACTGCGCCCTTCAACTCGATTATGCGAATACGTTAATGGGTCCTCAAAGTCATGGGAGATGTGTTTATAGAACTCTTTGTACTGCTCATCAGTAATCTCTGATTTAGGTCTAGCCCACAGGGCCGTGGCTTGATTGATGGTCTCAAACTCATCTTTTGTGACCTGCTCTTTTTTTTCTTCGTCCCATTCCTCTTTATGCATTTGGATTGGCAAAGAAATATGATCCGAGTATTTGCGAATGATGGATTTCAATTTCCAAGAAGACAGTAACTCGTCTTCACCTTCGCGCAAGTGTAAGGTGATTGAAGTGCCACGCTCAGGACGATTGATGGTTTCAATCGTGAACTCTCCAGCACCCTGGGATTCCCAACGCACACCCTCGGATGCGGGTAAGCCGGCACGTCGTGTTTCCACGATGATGTTGTCAGCTACGATGAATGCTGAATAGAAACCAACGCCAAACTGACCAATCAGGGCGGCATCCTTTTGCTGATCACCCGAGAGTTTTGTAAAAAACTCTTTCGTACCCGATCGCGCAATGGTTCCTAAATTAGCAATCACCTCATCACGGCTCATGCCGATTCCGTTATCACTAATCGTGATGGTTCTAGCCTCTTTATTGAAGCTGATTTTGATTTTTAACTCGGGGTCTGACTCATACCAGTCAGAATGAGTCATCGCCTCAAAGCGTAACTTATCAGCGGCATCCGAGGCGTTTGAAATCAGCTCTCGCAAAAAGATTTCCTTGTTCGAATACAAGGAATGGATCATCAACTGCAAAAGCTGTTTTACTTCGGCCTGAAAACCAAGGGTTTCTTTTACTGTACTCATCGATAAATGTCCTTTTTTGTTCAATTTTTGATTGCTTTGTATATTGGGGCACCTTGACCGATTTCAAGGGCCTAAGATGCTTGAGAATCGCCTACAATAGAAGCCTTGTCCCCAGTTATAAACCTGAGATCGGCGTATGAAAAAGCTTTATATCAAAACATTTGGTTGCCAAATGAATGAGTATGATTCGGACAAAATGGCCGACGTCCTTCATTCCGCTCAAGGCATGGACCAAACGGATCAAATTGAAGATGCTGATGTCATCTTGCTCAATACCTGTTCCATCCGTGAAAAAGCCCAAGAAAAGGTATTCTCTGATTTGGGGCGTCTAAGGGAGTTAAAGCAGCTAAAACCCGATCTTTTAATTGGCGTAGGCGGTTGCGTTGCCAGCCAAGAAGGCAAGCAGATCATTAATCGTGCCCCGCATGTGGATTTTGTCTTTGGCCCACAAACCCTGCACCGCTTACCAAAACTGATTGACCAGCGACTCGCTACCGGTCAATCGCAAGTGGATATCTCGTTTCCAGAGATTGAGAAGTTTGATCATCTCCCCCGCTCACGTCAGACCAAAGGCTCCGCCTTTGTTTCCATCATGGAAGGTTGTTCCAAATATTGCAG
>VGIH01000050.1 GCA_016867965.1 Betaproteobacteria bacterium
CTTAATGGGCCTCATGGGTTTAAGCCGAGAGGAAAAGGCCTTACAAACCATGAGCACAGAAGAACTCAGGAGTCTAGTTCTTGAGTCAAGTCACTTTATTTCAAATCAGCACCGTAGTATCTTGCTCAATCTATTTAATCTTGAAAACATCTCAGTCGATGATGTAATGACACCTCGAGCCAAGATGGAGATATTGGATTTGTCGCGACCCATCGATGAGGTCATTGGGCAACTGGAGACCTGCTACCACAACAAATTACCCATATGCGAAGGAGATCCAGAAAAAATTATCGGTATCCTTTCTGTCAAAAAAGCGCTTTCCTTGCTGGGTAGCGAAGAGTTGAGCCACAACGACTTTCGAGAACTACTAAATGAGCCCTACTTCATTCCTGAGGGTACTCCGGTAATGCAGCAGATGCAGTTTTTTCAGGACAATCGCCAACGCTTAAGTCTGGTTGTGGATGAATACGGCAGTGTTCAGGGCTTATTAACGTTTGAAGATATCGTTGAAGAGTTGATTGGTGAGTTCACTACCTCTTTTCCGGGTATGTTGACTCAAGACCAATGGTCTAGTGATGGCTCCTATTTAGCAAACGGTAGTGCAAATTTGCGCGACCTCAATCGTTTATTGGGATTACAGCTCCCTGTCGATGGGCCACGCACACTCAATGGGCTAATACTGGAAGAGCTTGAAGAAATTCCGGATCATGACCTTAGTGTCAAAGTTGGGGGCGTAGTGATGGAGATTATTCAATTTGATGATCAAGGGATTAAGACGGTCAAGCTTCATAAACCGTCACCTGAAGAGCAAAGTCTGTCGGCGCCTTGATTCAGACTCTCCCAAGAACCCAGAATCTATCACACAAGCCACTCGAAGAATCTGATCACCATATCATTCGTCTGTGGCAAGTAATTGCTTTATCTGCTGTTAGTGAGGATGCAAGCGATATTCATATCGAAGCGCAGCAAAATGCGTGTGTCGTTCGCTTTCGGATTCATGGTGATTTACGTCTTTTTAGATCTTACCCAAAAACGGATCATATTCGTCTAATTACTCGCATCAAAATTCTAGCGAAGCTTGATATTGCTGAACAGCGCTTACCGCAAGATGGTCGTCTTGCAATCACTGTCGACGATTCTATAGGGCGCGAAATTGATTGTCGGGTCTCAACCATGCCCACTCTATTTGGAGAAAAGGCAGTCATTCGACTTCTCAAAACAACGAATGCTGAATTGGATATTAACCATATTGGCTTAACTGATCATCAACTGGGTATTGTCAAAAAGTGCTTGAATCGGCGCCATGGCTTGATTCTGGTGTGCGGTCCTACGGGTAGCGGAAAAACACGCACACTGTACAGCTTTCTTAATTTTTTAAATCAACTCCATCTCAATCTTTGTAGCATTGAGGATCCAATTGAAATTCGCCTTCAAGGAGTAAACCAAATTGCGTACCATCCAAAGGCTGGACTTCATTTTAATGCCATCATTCGAGCGCTCTTGCGTCAAGATCCTGATGTAATGATGATTGGCGAGATTCGCGACTCAGAAACGGCAAAACTAGCCATAAGTGCTGCACAAACAGGCCATTTAGTTCTAAGTACTATTCATACTCATCAAGCGCTCTCATGCATTGAGCGGCTTAGGTACTTCGGTATCGAACCCCATGCTATCGCCCAAAATATTCTCTTGATTAGCTCGCAGCGCTTAATTCGTTATCGTGACTCGTCAATGGGTCGTTTTGCGATTCATGAGGTGCTTCCTTTTACACCCAAACTGATGACTGCGATCGAAAAATGTGTGTCATCAACAGATCTGGGCATCATTGCAGGCGAAGAAGGGTTTCGTTAAATGTGACAAGCGGCTGACGCCTTATTGAATCAAGGGTTGATTGACCAATCGGTTTTAATTGATGAGCTTCCGTGATGATTTGGCGCTCTCTATCACTTCGTGATCAAATCAATTTCACTTATCGCCTCCATAGTATTTTACAGGCTGGCGTACCACTCCTTGAAGCCCTCCATCTTTTAGAGCAATGCTCCCCTATTCAGTGGAGATCATTTCTATCGCATACGATTGAAGGGCTCAAGCGTGGTAATAGCTTAGCAACTAGTCTTTCTAAGGAGGGTAAATGGTTCAGTCCAATTTGCATTGGCCTAATAGCGATTGGGGAAAAAACAGGGGCCTTAGAACAATCACTTTCCTTAATTTATCAACAGTTACTTGCTAAGGAATCGCTGAAACAGAAAATGAAGCAAGCGCTAACCTACCCTGCGATTACTTTTGTAGCCGCGATGATGATGGTCGTCACTATGCTGATATGGGTTATACCTAGCTTTGAAGACATCTTTCATCATTTTCATGCTGAATTGCCGATGAGCACACAACTATTGATTGGACTATCAAAAAACTTGAATGAACATGCGGTAATTATTTTAAGCTCGATATTCATCCTATGTACTAGTACTCTATTCCTTTGGAGAAAATCAATTCGATTTCAAAAGTGGTGTGATCGATATTGCTTTCAAATTCCGATTTTTGGAGAATTCATACGACTATCGCATCAAATTACATGGTGTCAAAATATTGCCCACTTACTTCAACCCGGTCTAAGTCTTTTGGATTCCATTCGTATTTGTGCACAATCATCAAATCATTGGTTAAGTCATGATTTGAGTGCCAACCTATTTAAGCAACTATCGTTGGGCTTAGATCTAGGGCTCGCGATGAGACGTGCCGATCCTATTGGTCGATTTTTTGATCCTGAAACTATTCAATTGCTTGAAATCGGTGCTAGAACCGGTATGCTCAATGCAATGTTGCTCAATCGGTCTCGTTCGATTGAAAATCTCTTAGAGCATCGGTTAGCCATCCTTAGCCAAAGTTTAGAGCCACTGTTTATTATTTTTCTTGGCCTTTTAGTAGCAGGATTGCTGATGACACTATACCTCCCGATTTTTTCATTAGGCAGAATTATCTGATGTGGGTTGACTTCATCCTTCGAATTTGTCTCATCCTAACGCTCCTTTATTTAGCATGGGTCGATTTTCATCGGTTTTTAATCCCCAATCGATTCACTTACCCCATGATTGTCTCTGGTCTCATCTTTAATTCTTTTTCACCGCTCGCCTGGTGCGATGCCTATTTGGCTTGGCTTGGTGCCATTTTTGGCTACTCCCTTCTATGGATCATTAATCAACTCTACAAACAAATCCGCTCACAGCATGGTCTAGGAATGGGAGATGCAAAACTTTTGGCCGCCCTTGGGGCATGGTTGGGAATCCATAGTGCTCTATGGATATTGGCCCTAGCCGCTTTAAGCGGCACCATTGGGGGGCTACTCTGGCTAAAGTATCAAAAATTACCACCAAGCCATCCCTTTCCCTTTGGTCCTTTTTTGGCATTTGCTGGCATCATACAAATACTATGGTCAAGTCCACTCGTTCACTCCTTGATTTAAAAGGAAAAGTTCCATTTTTAGGACTGACCGGGGGAATTGGCTCAGGCAAATCGAGTGTTGCCTCCTATCTATCGAAGCGAGGTGCATGGGTTATTGATACTGATCAAATCGCCCACCAAATAACTGCTCCCGGGGGTATAGCGATTGATCCGATCAAAAAGGAGTTTGGGTCAGAGTTCATTCTTCCCGATGGATCCCTAAATCGAGCAAAAATGCGTGAATACGTATTTAGCAATGCCGAATTCAAACGAATTCTAGAGGCTATTACGCACCCCCTAATTCGACAGGAAACCCTGATCCAGGCTGAAAATGGCATAAATAATCATGCGCCCTATTTGGTGTTTGTGGTCCCACTTCTCCTAGAGTCCGGAACTTGGATCGAGAGCCTTGACCATATAGCGGTGGTTGACTGCGAGGAAGAGATCCAAATTCAGCGGGTGATGGAGCGCAGCCAACTGGACCGGCAAGACGTATTGGCCATCATGGCCCATCAAGCCAGCAGACCCAAGCGGCTGGCAATTGCGGATACCGTGATTCATAACCAGGGGGATCTGGCGAGCCTAGAGATTGAAGTCGACCGCCTTCATCAAAAAATGCTGGATTTATAGTTTTTTGGCTGTGGTCGGAATAAAATAAAATCCTGTGATTATTTACGAATACCCGTTTAATGAACTGGTCAGGAACATGCTCCGACTTGAGTATTTGTTCGACCGGTTTAATCACTTTGCCCGCTCAGACGACCCCGAACTACACCACAATGCTTTGACCACTCTCTTTGAACTGGGCGACATTAGCGCCCGAGGCGATATCAAATCATTACTTTTAAAAGAATTAGAGCGTCAGAAATTTGCACTCAATCAACTTAAACATGCCAAAGAGGTTGATCAAGAAAAACTAGCGTCTACCATGGTGGAATTAGAGCATGCAAGCGCCCAAGTCAATGCGTCAGTTATCAAGCCAAATGCACTGATCGGTGAAAACGAATGGCTTAATGCAATTCGTACCCGCTTACACACACCAGGGGGAACGAGTCCGATTGACCTGCCAGGTTTTTATGCTTGGCGCCACAGCCCAGCTTCTTCTCGTCGTGAGCTCTTACAAAAGTTTATTTACCCGATGCTCCCATGGCAAGAAGCATGCCATTTATTTTTGCGCTTGCTTCGTGAGTCTGGAGAGAGTAAAGAAGTATTAGCTCATCAAGGCTCTTTCCAACAAGCGCCCTCTGGCAAGGTTTACCAATTAATGCGTATCACGCTAGAAGATCCCTCGCTCTTTGCTGAGATCAGCGCTAATAAATATCTGGTCTCGATTCGGCTACTCATGTGTGAGCAGGATCTTAAGCCTACTCTAATCAATCAAGATATTCCCTTTAAGTTAACCTTCTGTCAATTCTGACTTTGGGCTAACAATTGTTTACGTGCCGCTCAAATACGAACGAACTTTTTCAATCATTGGCCAGGCGGCTGGCAATAAAGGGTTTATGGTTAACTCTTGATTGAATATATTTTGCCAAGATAGCTCTTGATTTTCTAAGCCAACTGGATCGCCATCCCAACGATCGATCAAACATACATGTAGACGAACATAAGCGTGTGGGTAATCGTGTTCTAAGGTCATGATTTCATGACAATGGTTTTTATCTAAAGCAATTCGGATGCCAAGTTCCTCATACAACTCACGCTCCAATGCAGTTGTGATGGATTCATTGGCCTCTAGTTTGCCACCTGGAAACTCCCAATAACCAGCATAAGGTTTTCCACTGGGTCGTTTACCCATTAAAACAAGGGATTGTTCTTTTAAAAGAATTCCGACGGCGACCTCAACGATCGACCGAGATTGAATCGACATAAACTACTTTTTGCCAGACTGGGAACCAACCCAGTGTTTTGCAAACTGCCAAGCTACACGACCTGAGCGTGAGCCACGCTCTAGGGCCCAGACTAAGGCTTCTGGACGAGCCGCTTCAATGGCTTTGTCAGAGAGTCCAAAATGCGCCAACCAATGGGCCACAATTGCGAGGTACTCTTCTTGCCTTGGCGGATAAAAAGAAAGCCATAAGCCAAAACGTTCCGATAAAGAAATTTTCTCTTCAACGACCTCGCCTGGATGGATCTCACCATCGTCAGTATGAACATAAGACTCGTTATCCTTCATATACTCGGGTAACAAATGGCGGCGATTCGAGGTTGCATAAATCAAAATATTGTCCACCTGCGCAGAAATAGAACCGTCTAGCGCAGACTTCATCGCCTTATACCCAGACTCACCTTCTTCAAACGATAAATCATCACAAAACACAATAAATCGCTCCGGACGAGCCGCAAGAATCTCAGTGATGTCAGGCAAATCTGCCAAGTGATCTTTATCCACCTCTACTAAGCGTAAACCTTGAGAAGCAAATTCATTGAGGCAAGCCTTAATGAGTGAGGACTTACCGGTGCCACGTGCACCCGTTAATAAAATATTATTAGCAGGCTTCTTTTCAACAAAATGTCGCGTATTGTCGATGATAGCATCGCGTTGACGATCAATATGCTTTAAATCTTTAAACGAGATTGGGTACAAGTGTTTAACTGGCTTTAAAAATCCAATTCGTCCAAAAATACTATCCCGACGTTGCCAACGAAAGGCTTTTGCTGTTTGCCACTCCTGATCACTCAATGGCTTCGGTAAAAATGTCTCGAGATGATCTAAAAGACGATCGAGCTTGTCATTCACAGTTCAGGTTCTCGTAATAATGAATTTAGCTAAGAGCGGTAATCCGCGTTAATCGATACATACTCGTGCGATAAATCACAAGTCCAGACCGTACCCATCGCATCGCCCCTTCCCAAATCAACTGTCACGGTTATTTCAGCTTGTTTCATCACGGCTTGACCGTGCTCTTCTTGATAGTCCGGATGTCGGCCGCCGTCTTTTGCAACCCAAACATCATCTAGCCATAATTGAACTTTACTGCTATTGAGATCATCGATTCCGGCATAGCCCACTGCAGCCAGAATACGACCCAAATTTGGATCACTGGCAAAAAACGCGGTTTTAACCAAAGGAGAATGTGCGATTGCCTTTGCAATTCGCTTGCACTCAATGGTATTTTTGCCACCTTTTACACAAATTGTTATAAATTTAGTGGCACCCTCGCCATCACGCACAATCAATTGGGCTAAATGTTGAGAAATAGTAATTAAAGCCTCTCGAAAACCATCGTACAGCGGATCTGATCGACTTTGAATTCGAATAGCAGACTGGCCGGTTGCCATCACAATAAAAGAATCATTGGTTGAGGTATCGCCATCAATCGTAATTGCATTAAATGATGCATCGGTAGCCTCTGCAGTTAACTCTTGGAGCAAGCCTCGATCAATCTGAACATTTGTTCCCACAAAACCCAGCATAGTTGCCATATTCGGCTGAATCATGCCAGCCCCTTTTGAGATGCCAGTGAGATGAATTGGCCCAAGTTCAGTATTAATCGTTAAAGAGGCTGCTTTGGGCAAAGTATCGGTGGTCATGATAGCCTGCGCAGCCGCAAACCAATTATCTTCTCTCAATTGGGTAACAGCTTGGGGTATCACTGCCACAATTTTGTCGGCTGGCAATTGCTCCATGATCACCCCCGTTGAGAAGGGTAATACTTGTTCTGCACTAAGTCCAAAAGATCCTGCCAGCACCTCACAGGTCTGAAAGGCTCGACGCAAACCCTCTTCACCAGTCCCAGCATTGGCATTACCAGTGTTCACAATCAACGCTTCAATCGGATTAGCTTCCAATAAGTGCTGTTTACATAGCCGCACAGGGGCAGCACAAAAGCGATTTTGAGTAAAAACCCCTGCAACTGTAGATCCCGGGGTCAAACGCATCACCAAAACATCTTTGCGATTAACACGCTTGATACCAGCCTCGGCAATTCCGAGGGCAAGCCCGGGTATTGGAGTTAGGGATTTGGGATCGAGGGTTGGAAAATTGACAGCCATCGTTAAATTAGAACGGCAAACCCCAAATTAAGCAATTTTTCCGTGGCAGTGCTTGTATTTTTTACCACTACCGCAATGGCACGGATCATTTCTACCAATTTTTGGGCCCTCACGCACTGGTGCCGGTGCGATTGCATGTTCAATCTGCTCAACCGGGACACTTTCTCCAACAGCAAACTGATTATGCTTAAATTGCATCTCTTTAACTTGACCATCATCGGCAATGGTCTCTGTTGCTTCATCAAGCTCTGAGGCGCTCTTAATCTGAACTGTAAAGACCGTTTTAATCACGTCATTTTTCACAACATCAAGTAATTCTGCGTAAAGCTCAAATGCCTCACGACGATACTCTTGCTTTGGATCTTTTTGGGCATATCCCCGCAAATGAATCCCTTGACGCAATCGATCTAGTGCGGCCAAATGCTCACGCCAATGCATATCTAAGCTGTACAACATCACCGAGCGCTCAAAGCTAGCGAACGACTCGCGGCCAGTGAGTTCCTCTTTGTCCTTGTAGTTTTTCTTAGCAGCTTCAATCACGCGGGTTACGATCTCTTCATCGTCGACTGTATCTGCATTAGCAATCCAGCCTTGAAGATCGACGGAGATTCCCCATTCATTCACCAAGAGATGTTCGAGCGCAGGAATATCCCACTGCTCCTCCATCGATTCCACCGGCACATAATTGCGGACAATCGCTGTAAAAACGTCTTCGCATAAATTGGCAATCAGGTCGCCAATATCTTTACTTTCAAGAATCTGATTACGAAGACGATAAGTCTCTTTACGCTGATCGTTAGCGACATCATCGTATTCCAGCAATTGCTTACGAATATCAAAGTTACGGCCTTCTACTTTGCGCTGAGCGGATTCAATTGAACGGGTTACCATCCCCGCTTCAATTGGCTCACCCTCGGGCATTTTTAAACGATCCATCACAGCGCGTAAACGATCGCCTGCAAAAATACGCAATAGGGGATCATCTAAGGAGAGATAGAAACGCGATGAACCAGGATCGCCCTGGCGTCCAGCACGGCCACGCAACTGGTTATCGATTCGACGACTTTCATGACGCTCGGTACCAATAATATGGAGACCACCGGCATTGACTACAGCATCGTGTAGGCCCTGCCATTCAACTTTTAACTGTTGAATCCGTTTTGCCTTATCAGCATCGCTTAAGGACTCATCGGCCTCAATCAGAATCGATTGCCGCTCGACATTGCCACCTAAAACAATATCGGTTCCGCGACCAGCCATATTGGTAGCGATTGTGATCATTTTGGGCCTGCCCGCTTGAGCAATAATTTCTGCCTCACGCGCATGTTGCTTTGCATTTAAAACTTGATGTGATAACTTTTCTTTATCAAGCAATTTAGAGATCAGTTCTGAGTTCTCAATCGATGTAGTACCTACCAGAACTGGCTGACCTCGTTCAAAACAGTCTTTAATATCTTTGATGACCGCTGCATAGCGCTCAGGTGAAGTCTTGTAAATTTGATCTTGCCGATCTAAGCGACGACTGGGTCGATTAGGTGGAATAACAACTGTTTCAAGCCCATAGATTTCTTTGAATTCGTAGGCTTCGGTATCGGCCGTTCCGGTCATTCCAGCCAATTTCTGATACATGCGGAAATAGTTTTGGAAGGTGATGGTTGCGAGTGTTTGATTCTCGTTCTGAATCCCCACCTTCTCTTTTGCCTCCACCGCTTGATGCAAACCATCCGACCAACGCCGACCTTGCATTAATCGACCAGTGAACTCATCCACAATAATGACTTCACCGCCCTGAACAACATAATGTTGATCTCGGTGATACAGCGAATGTGCGCGCAGGGCCGCATAGAGGTGATGCATCAAATTAATATTTTGCGGGGCGTATAAAGAATCGCCCTCTTTTAATAGACCAATTTGAGTCAGAATTTGCTCTGCTTTTTCATGGCCACGCTCAGTCAAATAAACTTGATGGGACTTTTCATCCACCCAGTAATCGCCTGGCTTAATCACGCCCGAGCCATCGGATTTCTCTTCGCCCAACTGAGGATCAAGATGTGCAGGCAATGCATTCATCTTGATATAAAGATCGGTATGGTCTTCAGCCTGCCCTGAAATAATTAAGGGAGTACGGGCTTCATCAATCAGAATTGAATCAACCTCGTCAACAATTGCGTAGGAGAGACCACGCTGCACCCGCTGCGCCACATCCTGAACCATGTTGTCGCGCAAATAATCGAAGCCAAACTCGTTATTGGTTCCGTACGTGATATCAGCGGCATAGGCCTTTTGCTTGGCCTCATGATCCATTTGGGACAAGTTAATCCCAACGGTCAACCCCAAAAAGGTATAAAGCTTTGACATCCACTCAGCATCCCGCTGTGCCAAGTAATCATTGACCGTGACCACATGGACACCCTTACCAGAAAGTGCGTTTAGGTAAACCGCCAAGGTTGCGGTTAGGGTTTTACCTTCGCCGGTTCCCATTTCAGCGATTTTTCCCTGATGAAGCGCCAGAGCCCCCATGATCTGAACGTCAAAATGACGCATTTTCATGACCCGTACACTGGCCTCACGAACCACTGCAAATGCTTCTGCCGCAAGGTCATCCAAAGCCTCACCAGCGGCAACCCGTTGCTTAAATTCGGCAGTTTTTGCTTGTAAGGCAGAAGCATCCAAAGCCTGGAGATTGGCCTCGAAGGCATTTACCTTTGAAACGACCTTACGATATTGCTTGAGAAGGCGGTCATTACTGCTACCAACCAGTGTTTTAATAAGACCAAGTACCATAGGAATCTAGAAAGAATTTTAGCTATTGAGTTTATCACCCGCGAGCACTCCATTGATGAATAAGTCCCTAGTGAAGTTGGCCCAGCCATGGCAGGATTGCCTAGCCCATGAGCAAGGCTTCAAACATCTTCTAGAGCGGGCTAAAAAGCATAACGACATAACCCATGCCGCTCAAAATGCTGTGTATTCACTGGGTTTTGTATCTATCAGCCAATCCCTACTAGTTGAATGGCGCCCAGATCGCCCTAGTGAGCTTGTTTTGGTGGTCCCCAGTGCCACGATTGGTACCCGCCTTCAGCAAATAGCCCCAAGTATTGCCAAAAAACTCGGACAGTATCACTGGGTCATTCATGAGGTTCGGGTAAAGGTAAGACCCAACCATTCATCAGTGAATCCCAATAGAAGAAATGAAGAAACCCCAGAATTTACCCAAGCAGCTCAAAGTGCCTGGGAAGGGCTTTATCAAAAACTACCTCTGCAATCCTCCCTGCGGCAATCGATCGAAAGCTTATTAAAAAATAGAAAAACTAAACGTTGATGCTCTCAGGGATTTGCAAATAAGCTGCGGGGGCACTGCTTTTATCAAATGTCTTAATTGAATACGAACTAGGGTCATCCAAAAGCTTTCTTAACAATGCATTGTTTAGAGCATGGCCTGACTTTTCTGCAGTATAAGCGCCTACAATTGGGTGACCGGCTAGATAAAGATCGCCGATGGCATCCAGAATTTTGTGACGCACAAATTCATCGTCGTAACGCAACTCTTCATTATTTAAGATACGGTGCTCATCAAGTACGATCGCATTATCCAAACTACCGCCTCGGGCTAGGCCAATCTCACGAAGTGCCTCAACCTCGTGCGCAAATCCAAACGTACGAGCACGGCCAATTTCACTACGGTAAGCATGTTCAGCAAAATCAACCATAAAACGCTGCCCCGTTTTGTCTACTGCTGGGTGCTTAAAGTCGATCGTGAAATCCAACTTAAATCCAAAGTATGGCTCCAAGCGCGCTAATTTATTGCCTTCGCGCACTTCAGTCACACGGTGAATCACCATAAATTTGCGTGGTGCTTCTTGTTCAACAGTACCAGCTGATTCAATTAAAAAAAGAAAAGAGGCGGCGCTGCCATCCATGATCGGCACCTCTTCCGCATCCACCTCAATTAATAAGTTATCCAGTCCCAAACCTGAACAAGCGGAGAGCAAATGCTCAACCGTAGAAACCTTGACACCTTGACTCTGGATTACCGAGGCCAAGCGGGTATCACAGACTGCTAACGCATGAGCTGGAATTGGAACTGCATTAGGCATATCAACCCGCACGAATTGAATTCCGAAATCAATTGGTGCGGGTTTAATTGTTAATGTCGACTTACGACCAGAATGCAAGCCAATACCGACCGTTTTGATCGGCTGTGCTAAGGTTTTTTGTTTAAGCACCATGGCTTATATCACATCAATTACAGATGCTTTAAAGTATTTGCGGCATCACTAACTTCAAACTTGCCAGGTGCTTCGAGCGCTAAATGCTTAACAACGCCGTTATCAACAATCATGGCATAGCGTTGGGAACGAACACCAAGGCCGCGAGCGGTGAGGTCAAATTCCATACCTAACTTTTTGGTGAACTCAGAACTACCGTCACCCAACATACGTACTTTCTTACCAACCTTTAAGTCCCGCCCCCATGCGCCCATCACAAATGGATCATTCACAGAAACGCACCAGATCTCATCGACGCCCTTGGCTTTAATCGCATCAAAGTGTTCCATAAATCCAGGAACATGTTTAGCCGAGCAGGTTGGTGTAAAAGCACCAGGTAACGCAAAAACTACAATCTTTTTACCGGCAGTTAATTTTTCAACTTCAAATGAATTTGGACCCAAGGAGCAGCCATCGCGCTCTTCATCAAAAAACTCATAGAGGGTGGCGTTGGGTAATTTTTGTCCTACTG
>VGIH01000051.1 GCA_016867965.1 Betaproteobacteria bacterium
TATCACTACCCGGTCAGAGTAAACCCAAGGAAGTGTTGGTTACCCTGCTGATGCTAAATCAACGGTGGTCTGATGCTGTAGCACCAGCGATAGCTATTCTAAAGGGACAAAGCCTTAAAGAGCGTGAACAAATTCTGCAACAGTGGCAAAGCTTATTGAGTCGGGCTCAAGATGAGGGTGCGGCTTTAAACGCTTACTACAGAATTGTTGCGGCCCTGGTTCCGCCCCCTACCAATCCACAAATTTTGTATACCTATGCTCTAGCAGCCGAAAAGTCTGGTCAGTTTGAGGTGATGGAAAAAACGTTACGAACCATCATCGAGCGCAACCCAAATGATATTCAAGCACTCAATGCGCTTGGGTACTCCTTAGCCGACCGAAATGTCAAACTTAAAGAAGCGTATGGACTGATTCTAAAAGCGCATAATCTTGATCCGAGAGATCCGTTTATTTTGGATAGTTTGGGTTGGGTTAATTTTCGCCTAGGCAACCAGGAGCTTGCCCTAAAACAACTTCAAGACGCATTTCGTATCAAGCCCGAAGCTGATATTGCCGCCCATCTTGGCGAGGTCCTCTGGACGCTTAATCGACCCATTGAGGCAGAGGATACTTGGCGCCAAGGTGAATTAATCGACGCAAATAATGCCACCCTGCGTGAAACCTTAAAGCGCCTAAAACCATCTTGGGCGATTTCTATGGATGTGGTCGCCAGTCAGTGGGATGGTCGTTTTGCAGTTAGGGCAAGCGATCGACCGACCAACAATAATCAAGGTGGCTCGGGTAGCTTTACGCTCACCAAAAAAGGCCTGAGTGATACCTTAGAAATTCGAGGTCCTATGGGAGGCGCAATTGCCAAAATTACAATTAACCCTGGTGAAGCGATCCTAGAGCGGGATGGCAAAAAAGTGAGCGCCATTGATGCAGATACCTTAATTCAGAATACCCTAGGGTTACCACTTCCTGCGCGTGGTTTATCCAATTGGCTCAATGGGCAATTACGCGCTGGCAGTCCTGCGCGGCTCGAGCGTGATAATCAGGGTCAAGTAAAGCGTATCTCCCAAGATGGATGGGATTTAGCCTACGTGTGGAATGAAAGCAAGAAGATCGAGCGCCTCACCATGACCAGAAACACGAATACTGGCTCGATTGATGTGCGCTTAATTTTTGATCAAGTGAATGAGTAATTGCCTCGAGCTTCTTGCTCCAGCCAAAATTAATTTATTTCTTCATGTAATCGGTCGACGTCCAAACGGATATCACGAACTTCAATCCGTGTTTCAGTTGGTAGATTGGTATGATCGACTGTGTTTTAGTACGATCGATCGAAACACAATTATTCGACATGGCGGCAACCTAAATATTCCACCTGAAAAAGATTTGGTAGTGCGTGCCGCCCAGTTACTGAAAAACCACACAAACTATCCATACGGAGTTGAAATTCATCTTGAAAAAAATATTCCGATTGGGGCAGGCTTAGGTGGAGGATCATCCGATGCAGCCACCGTATTGATTGCTTTGAACCAACTCTGGAATCTTCATCTTCCTCAAACTGAATTGAACGAGCTAGGATTGAAGTTAGGCGCTGATGTGCCATTTTTTTTATTTGGTCACAATGCATTTGTTCAGGGAATTGGTGAGCAACTAGAATCGATTGATCTACCCGATCAGGAGTTCTTGATCATTTTTCCAGGAGAGTCGGTTTCAACTCAGACTGTATTTCAATCCGATCAATTGACCCGAAATCATGCTCCGATTACAAATGTAGACTTTCTTGCAAAAACTGGTGAAGTTGGGCATTTTACAAACGATCTCCAACCAGTTGCTTGTGAGCTCTGCCCTGAAGTGAATCGAGCATTAAATTGGTTGGCGCAAACGCTCCCTGATGCGACTTGTCGGATGTCTGGGTCGGGTAGCAGTGTTTTTGCTGTGCTACCAGGATCGATCAATCGACGCGATCTGGAACAACGCATGCTCAAACTTCCCTCAAGGTGGGTGGGTCGGCTTGTTCGGGGTCTAAAACAAAATCCCGCTTACAATTCGGTTTTATCAGTATGACGCAGTAGGGGAGTCGCCAAGTTGGTCAAGGCACCGGATTTTGATTCCGGCATGCGAGGGTTCGAGTCCTTCCTCCCCTGCCACTGTTATGCTGGTTAACCCATACTAGTTAAGACCATGAACTCTGACGCGCTCACCATCTTCACTGGCAACGCCAATCCCACACTTGCAGAGGCAGTTGCTAGCCAGATGCAATTACAGCTTGGAAAGGCCTTCGTTGGTCGGTTTTCTGATGGTGAAATCCAGGTTGAAATCCAGGAAAATGTTCGCGGCAAGAATGTTGTCGTGATCCAGTCGACCTGCGATCCTACCAACGATAACCTAATGGAACTGATGATTATGATTGATGCCCTTAAAAGGTCATCAGCCAACCGGATTACCGCTGTCATCCCCTACTTTGGTTATGCCCGTCAAGACCGTCGTCCTCGTTCTGCACGGGTTGCAATTTCAGCCAGAATCGTTGCCAATATGCTGCAATCCGTTGCCGGGGTAGAGCGCGTCCTTACCATGGACTTGCATGCAGACCAGATCCAAGGATTTTTTGATATCCCGGTCGACAATATTTATGCCTCTCCCGTTCTATTAGGGGATCTACGGGCAAAAAATCAACCTGATCTGACCGTGGTATCGCCTGATATTGGAGGCGTGGTTCGCGCCAGGGCTTTTGCTAAGCAATTAAGCTGTGATCTAGCCATTATTGACAAACGTAGACCAAAGCCCAATGTCTCTGAAGTAATGCATTTAATTGGAGAGGTTGAGAACCGCCACTGCGTAATCATGGACGACATTATTGATACAGGTGGCACTCTCTGTAAGGCGGCCGAGGTTCTAAAAGAACGGGGTGCCAAAAGCGTGACAGCTTATTGTACTCACCCGGTTCTATCCGGCGGCGCAGCTGCGCGCATTGCAGGATCTGAAATTGATGAGTTAGTGGTGACTGACACAATCCCGCTGAGACAAGATACTAAATCAGTCAATAAAATCAGGCAGTTAAGTGTTGCTCCGCTCCTTGCGGAGACTATTTTGCGAATCACCAAAGGCGATTCGGTTATGTCACTTTTTGCTGAATAGCTTCCTAAGCAACTGATTTCTACCGAATTTTTTCTCTTTCAAGCTATAATTTAAAGCTTTCTGTTTGGTCGCGGACGGAAATTAACCCTTTATTTGGAGTCATCATGAAAGTTGTTGCATTTGAACGAGGCGTACAGGGCACTGGTGCGAGCCGCCGCCTGCGCAATTCTGGGAAAACCCCCGGAATTATCTACGGCGGAAAGCAAGAATCTCCCTGCGCAATCGAGTTAGACCATAACGCTTTATTCCACGCCTTGCGGAAAGAAGCTTTCCATTCATCCATTTTGGATATCGAATTAAACGGTAAGTCTCAAAAAGCCTTATTGCGTGATTACCAGATGCATCCATTTAAACCATTGGTTTTGCACGTTGATTTCCAACGCGTATCAGCCACTGAGAAAATTCATATGCGCGTTCCTCTGCACTTCAAGGGTGCTGAAGAATCAGAGGCAGTTAAGTTTGGTGGGGCAGTTGTCAGCCACGTTGCCAATGAAATTGAAATCACGTGCTTGCCAGGCGATCTTCCCGAGTTCTTAGAAGTGGACCTTAGCAAAATCGTGGTCGGTCAATCGATTCACGCCAAAGACGTTGCATTACCAAAAGGTGTTAACCTAGTTCTTCATGTCGAGCATGAAAACCCGGTGATTGCAAATGCGCGCATACCGGCCGTTAAAGCCGAGCCCGAACCAGTTGCTGCCGAAGCTGCACCAGCTGCCGAAGCTGCACCAGCTGCTGATGAAGAGGCGAAGAGCTAAATCGCGTTTCACCTCCATAAAACCCGCTTCATGCGGGTTTTTTATTGCCTAGTTGAAGTCGTTTATAGTTGGATCACCTAGCCTCAACCCACTGATAAAAATGATTCGCTTAATTGTTGGACTTGGAAATCCTGGATCAAAGCATGAGACCGACCGTCACAATGCGGGGTTTTGGTTTGTCGACCGCCTGGCCTCTCAACATAAACAATTTCTTCAGCCTGAGAAGCGATTTAATGGTCGAATCGCAAAAATCCAAATTAATGGTCATGATATTTATTTGTTGGAACCTGATACCTATATGAATCTGAGCGGGGAAGCTGTTGGTCCCCTATGTCGCTTTCATAAGATTGGAGCGAATGAGGTGCTGGTGGTTCATGATGAACTCGACCTCAAACCTGGAACGGCTCGTCTTAAGCAGGGTGGGGGTAATGGAGGCCACAATGGCCTAAAAGACATCCAACAGCATTTATCAAGCCCTCAATTTTGGCGGCTCCGTTTTGGGATTGGTCACCCACGCGATCTACCCGGAAATCTAGCAAAAATGGATGTTGCCGACTACGTCCTGAAAAAACCAAGTTCAGAAGAGCAAGATAAGTTGGATGCAGCCATCACGAAGGCAATTGGTATTCTGCCCCTCCTTCTTGAGGGAAATGCGCAAGATGCCATGCAGATTCTGCACGGCCCAAATTAAATGATTTAGTTTGCCTGTTTGAGATTACTCAAAAGTTTGTATTTTTCGAGTAATTGCTCTTGCGTTTCGGAATAATTGGGATTAAGTGGAATGCAATCGACTGGGCATACCTGACGGCATTGCGGGGCATCAAAATGCCCAACGCACTCGGTGCATTTATTGGGATCGATTTCATAAATCTCAATCCCCATATAAATCGCATCGTTTGGGCATTCTGGTTCACAGACATCGCAATTAATGCATTCGTCTGTAATCATTAATGCCATATTAATGTCCCCATAAGAATGATCAGAATAGCTTAAGTGGATCTAATTTGCGCATTCTTCTTGTGCAACCATTTTTCCACTGAGGGAAAAACAAACTTACTCACATCGCCGCCCATGAGTGCAATTTCACGGACAAACGTACCAGAAATAAATTGATATTGATCCGATGGAGTCAAAAATAAAGTCTCTACATCTGGCAGTAAGTACCGATTCATACCAGCCATCTGGAACTCATACTCAAAATCCGATACGGCTCGTAAACCGCGCACAATCACTCGAGCAGAATGCTCTCGAGCAAAGTCTTTCAGTAATCCAGAAAATCCCGCAATTTCGACATTCGGATTATGACTCAATACCTCTTTGGCAATTTCAATCCGTTCTTCAAGTGTAAAAATAGGGCGCTTATTTTTACTATCAGCCACTCCAACAATCAGCTTGGTAAAAATACTTGAGGCGCGCCGAACCAAATCTTCATGACCACGGGTAAATGGGTCAAAGGTTCCTGGATAGACAGCAATGGTCATAAAGACCCCCTTATTTATTTGGATAAACAGGAGTTTAGCTCGAACTGCGGCGAAACAATACTGCTTTTACTTGGGCTGTTTCTATCGATTTAATAAGAGTCCAACTGGGTAATAAGCCTCCCAATTCACTCAGATCAAAGGCATTGGGGCATTCAATATAGATTCCGCCCCGCCCTTGATCGTGACACACGCGACCGGCCTCTTGTGTTGCGCGAATGAGTAAGTCGGGTTGATTAAATGGGGGATCCAGAAAAATCAGCTGTGACGACTGATCACTGGCGCCCTCTAAATAAGCTACGCCATCCCCATGAATGATTTTTACTTCCCCATGAACTGGATAAGAATTAAGAAGCTGGTACTGCATCAATAGCTGGTTATGGATTCGTTTATCTTTTTCAATCATTACTGCCTCATCAACCGATCGAGAAGCAGTCTCAAAACCCAAAGCACCAGAACCAGCAAATACGTCAATCGCTTTTAGGCCATTAAGATCAGAGCCCAACCAATTAAATAGCGTTTCACGAACCCGATCAGAGCTCGGGCGCAAATCCTGTTGATCTAAAACCTGAATCTGCCGGCTTCGCCATACACCACCAATAATTCGAATTCGATGGCTAAGTGCCAATTATGGTGCGCTCCCAACAAGAACGCTGATCATTCTGCGCATATCTAAATGACGTTTGAATGCATTGCGTACATCGTCTTTTTTTACGGCCGCAACGTGTTGTGTCCAAATATCGAGGGTATTAAGTGGCAACTGATTCCAGGTAATTGCCGAAAGGTTATCAAGTAATTTGCGATTGCTATCGAGTCGCAATGGATAGCCATTGATTAAATTTGCTTTTGCAGCCGCTAATTCTGCTTCGCTTGGGCCATCTTCAATAAAGCGTGCAACCGTTTCTTGCAACACTTTTAGGGCTTGATCCGCTTGATCATTACGAGTTTGCAAACCTGCCTCAAACGTTCCAGTATCACGCCCAGGCTGAAAATAACTAAACACGCTATAGGCAAATCCACGCTTATCCCGAACCTCACCAACCAAGCGAGATACAAAACCGCCACCCCCTAATACATAGTTTCCAACGAGTAGCGGGAAATAGTCAGGGTTATCGCGCGGGATGGCAGTCATGCCCATTGCAATGTGGGTTTGTTGGGTTTGAAAAGGAATACGTATTACACGCTGTGATTCAGGTTCAATCGGTGAGCGCTCGAATGGTGGCAAAACAGGAATGGTTGGTCCCTTTGCGGGTAGTGCCCCGATAATTTGCTCAGCAATTTGTTTCGCTCCGGCGTGATCAATGTTCCCTACCAGGTTTACGATCACTCGATCTTGGCGATAGAAGTCTTGATGAAATCGCTTGAGGTCGCCCTCCTGTATCGCTGCAATCGATTCAATACTCGGAGATCGTGCTAAGGGGTAATTTCCAAATACTATTTGGCGAAACCGTTTTTGAAGCACCACTTCTGGTTTTGTATCCCCCTCCTGTATGGCTGAGCTAACGCGTTGCTTTTCACGCATCAAAATCGATTGATCAAAGATGGGTTTGGAAACACTAGCCACCAATAGTTGAAGTAGTGGGTTAAATAATTCCGGCTTACTCAATGACCGGGCGCGCACGATGGTTCTTTCACCCGAGGCTGACGCACTAATACTAGCCCCCAACTCTGCAATCGCATCGGCTTGTTGAGCCTCATTTAGAGTGCTGCCCTGCCATGAAATTCCGCGGGTTAGCATTGCGGCGGTCAGTGCTGCTAAACCACTTTGATTTTTGGGGTCATATCGGCTTCCAGCATCGATACTAATTTCAATATCAATCATGGGTAAAGCATTGGTCTGGATCAAATACGCTTTCGTACCATTGCTCAACGAAATCTCTTGGATTGGTAATACTGCGTAGGCCTGAGCTGCCAACAGCATGGCAATCGAGCTAACCAAGCCTTTGCAGAAGATATGAATACGATGCATGGTCTTCCCTTTTAATGACGCAAACTACCTGACATGCCACGCGGCTTTGCAAGCATTGAACGCGGCTGGGGATCTAGGGTCACGATGGTTAAACCATCGTTAATAAAATATGTCTTAATTGCCTGTTGGATTTGATTGGATTGAATCAACTGAATTCGCTCAATCATGCGATCTAAATCACGCCAGGAGACACCGGCCATTTCTGAGCTTCCAATCTCCATGGCTTGAGCAAAAATGGAGTCGCGTTTATAGATTTGTGAAGCAAGCAACTGTGCCTTTATGCGCTTTAGCTCGGCCTCAGTTACCCCTTGGTTTGCAATATCTTGCAAGGTCTGCAAAATGCCTTTTTCCAAATTCTGAACCGTTTGACCCTTAGCCGCCGTTGCACCAATCTCAAATAGCTCTGGTCCACGACTGGTTAGTTCATAGCTTGCCCCGGCACTATTTGCAAGACGTTGATTACGAACTAACTCTCGATTTAATCGCGAGTTATCGTGACCACTTAGAACGGCAGACAAAACGAGCAAGGCATAAGGATCTACTTCATCCATTTTATTTGGATCCAATTTGGGAACTTTCCATGCCATCATGATTTGTGGACTCTCAGCGGGGGCCTTCAAAACTGCGCGCTTTTCCCCTTTTTGTTCAGGCTCCACCTGTGGCTTACGCTCTGGCAGTTTTTTTGCCTGAATTGGTCCATAGTACTTTTCAACCAATGCTTTCACTGCCAGTGGATTAACATCGCCGGCTACAACAACCACTGCATTATTGGGTGCATACCAGTCGCGATACCATTGCCGCGCATCAGCGGGCTTCATATTCTGTAAATCACTCATCCAACCAATAATGGGGTGGCGGTAGGGGGAGCTAATAAATGCGGTTGCCATCAGTAATTCGCGCATTAAACTCGTTGGATTATCCTCAGTTCGTAAGCGTCGCTCCTCCATGACTACTTGCAGCTCTCGCCCGAACTCCTCATCAGAAAATTGAACATTAGCCATCCGATCGGCTTCAAGCCTCATCACCTCTTCCAGCTTTGATTTCTCAATCTGCTGAAAATATCCTGTGAAATCTCGGGCTGTAAATGCATTCTCGCGTCCACCAACTGCAGCAACCATCCGTGAGAACTCACCTGATTTCACCTTTTTAGTTCCCTTAAACATCATGTGTTCAAGCACATGGGCAACGCCTGTTTTACCATTCACCTCATCCATCGATCCTGCGCGATACCACACCATATGAACGACTGTGGGTGCACGATGATCTTCACGAACGATCAAACGCAATCCGTTCTTGAGTTGATACTCATGCGTATCCGTTTGGGCAGAAAATGCATTCCCTGAAACGAGCAAACAGAGAGCAGCTAAGGCATTCAATGCCCTGGCCATAGTTCTTGCTACTGGATTGCTAAACTGAAACTTCGCTATCATGGTTGCATGGTTTGGCTAGTTAAGATGACTCTTTTGGATTGTATCGACAATGTTTGGTTTGCGTAAAACACTTAGTTCACTTTTTACTCGTCACCGTGTTGATGAGGCTTGGTTTGACCATTTAGAAGAATTACTAATTAAAGCCGATGTCGGGGTTGCGACATCGACATTCCTCATCACTAGTCTACGCAAATCTGTAAAAGAACATGCCATTACAAATTCTGAGGATTTAAAAGCCGTTCTTGTAAGTGAACTAAGCTATCACTTGAGCGACTTAGAGCCCCCTGAAAACCCCCTAAATCCCTCTGCGATCCATGCAAAGCCTGAAGTTTGGCTAATTGTAGGGGTCAATGGTGCTGGCAAAACCACATCAATTGGAAAACTATGCCACCACTTCCAAGCTCAAGGAAAATCGGTACTGCTTGCTGCGGGTGATACATTCCGAGCAGCGGCTCGCAATCAACTCAAAGAATGGGGTGAGCGCAATCAAGTTCAAGTGCTTAGTCAAGAAAGCGGCGATGCGGGTGCTATTGCACATGATGCAATCCAGGCCGCGCTATCAAGGCAAGTGGATATTGTATTAATTGATACGGCTGGTCGACTGGCCACTCAGACTAACCTCATGGAAGAATTAAAGAAGGTTAAGCGAGTCATTTCGAAGTTGATTCCGGATGCCCCACATCAAATGGTGTTGGTCCTTGATGGAAATACAGGACAAAATGGAATTGCCCAGGTTTTGGCTTTTCGGAACGCGATAGGACTGCACGGTTTAATCGTTACTAAATTAGATGGCACCGCTAAGGGCGGGGTAGTTTGTGCGCTTCGCAACAAATTAGAAAACGCCCCCAAAAACCAGGGTCCTAAAACCTATGTCTACGCTCTTGGCAAGGGTGAGCAATTAGGTGATTTGGAGCTCTTTTCAGCCCAAGAGTATGCTAAAGAGCTCGTAGAATAGTCATATAAATCAAGTATTTATAGTTTATGAACGTAATTAGCACTCTATTGACATGAGTGCTAAAATGGAGCAATCTA
This sequence comes from Betaproteobacteria bacterium, assembly GCA_016867965.1. Lineage (GTDB taxonomy): Bacteria > Pseudomonadota > Gammaproteobacteria > Burkholderiales > Burkholderiaceae > Polynucleobacter. Next base: position 9,791 of record VGIH01000051.1, read on the forward strand.
AATTCAAATTAATCAATTCAATGATGACTTTGAAAACTATGACGAATACACAAAAAATGGGTACCTCTAGCATTGCACTTGCAATGCCGGCCCTACCTGCTCTTGGGGTTGGCACGATTGATGCGTACTTAGCACACATTAACCGCTTGCCGATGTTAAGTGCTGCCCAGGAATATACCTTGGCGCAAGAATATCGCCGCTCTGAAAATTTAGATGCTGCACGACAGCTGGTTTTATCGCACTTACGACTTGTGGCATCAGTTGCTCGCCAATACCTTGGTTATGGTATTCCACATGCCGACCTTATCCAGGAAGGTAACATTGGTTTAATGAAGGCGGTTAAGCGCTATGATCCCAATCAAGGAGTACGACTCGTTTCATACGCAATTCACTGGATCAAAGCAGAAATCCATGAGTACATCTTAAAAAACTGGCGCTTGGTCAAGGTGGCGACCACCAAAGCTCAGCGTAAGCTTTTTTTCAACCTACGAAGCAATAAACTGTCGGCCAATGCCTTGAGCAATGATGAAATTGAATCATTGGCAAAGGCGCTTGATGTTCGTGGTGCCGATGTAAAAGAAATGGAAATTCGTCTTGCGGGCGGTGACATCTCAATCGAGGGCGATAGCGATGATGAAGAAAGCTTTGCTCCCATTCAATGGCTTACTGATGAGAGTCAAGAGCCAACTGCGGTTCTTGAGCAAAATGAAACGTATTCTTTGCAAGGCCCAAAACTGATGCAAGCACTTCATGCCTTAGATGAGCGAAGTCGTACCATCGTTGAAAGCCGTTGGTTAGCAGTTAATGCGGAGGGGCAGGGTGGTAAAACTTTGCATGATCTTGCCAAGGAGTATGGCATCTCCGCTGAACGTGTCCGTCAAATTGAGGTTGCAGCTTTTAAAAAGCTGCGTAGCCTCCTAAAAGACGAAAATCTCACGCTCCACTAAAATTTATTGAAGCAGTATTTTTAAGTCATGGGTAATGGGTTGCGCACCCTGCCCATGCTTAATGTATAGGCGTAAATTACCGCTAGGATCAAAAACATAACTCCCGGCTGTGTGATCCATCGTATAGTTTTTAGGATTGCTACCAGGAACCTTGTTGTAATACATCTTAAAATCCTTTGCGAGCTTAGCGAGAGCCTCATCATTGGCAGGGCGTAAGCCTATAAATCGAGGATCAAATGCAGGGGGATATTGCGCCATTAACTCTGCAGTATCTCGCTCCGGATCAACGGTAATAAAGATCACTTGCACCCGATCGGATAAGGGGCCCAAGGCTTTCATGACCTCTTGCATTTCAATCAATGTCGCCGGGCAAACATCTGGGCAGTGGGTGTAGCCAAAGAAAATCAATACCGCTTTGCCTTTGAAATCAGCCATCGTTTTCACCTGACCGCTGGGATCCAAAAGTTCAAAATTAGAGCCAAACGATTTGCTACCGGTAATATCAACGTTCTTAAAACTAGGCTTTGAGCAAGCTGCTAGCAATAACACGGCAAATAAAAGAGCTAGTTTTTTCATGGGTTATAAGTAATGATCGATCAAAATGGCAGCAAACAATAGAGCTAAATAACTAATAGAGTACTTAAATGTCTTACGAGCCAACTGATCGCTATAGTCTTGATAGAGGCGGATTGCATACATCACAAAAATACCACTAAGAATCAGGGCGCAAACTAAATAAAATAAGCCACTCATTCCATAGACGTAAGGGAGAATCGAGGCCGCTAATAAGATGAGCGTATAGAGCAAGATATTGAGTAAGGTAAATCGCTCACCATGCGTCACGGGCAACATTGGTAAGCCTGCCTGAACATAATCTTCGCGACGGTACAGTGCCAATGCCCAAAAATGCGGTGGGGTCCATACAAAAATGATCAACACCAATAACCATGCTTCTGCTGACAATTGATTGGTAACGGCCACCCAACCCAACGCGGGTGGCATAGCACCAGAAAGCCCGCCAATCACAATATTTTGAGGGGTTGCTGGCTTCAAGAACCAGGTATAAATGACGGCATACCCAACAAAAGTTGCAAAGGTAAGCCACATCGTCAGTGGGTTGGTATAAATCCACAGAACCGCCATCCCCGCGGCCCCCAAAATGCAAGAGAAAATAATAATTTGCCAAGGGGTAATCTCGCCCGTTGCCGAGGGGCGCCATGCAGTACGGCGCATTTTGGCATCAACTGCCTGCTCAATCAGACAGTTCACTGCAAAGGCTGCCCCTGCTAGCAACCAAATGCCAATCGATCCACCAATTAATACCGGCCAAGGAACCATTCCGGGGGTCGCCAAAAACATGCCGATAATGGCGCAAAATACTGCGAGCTGAGTAACTCTTGGCTTGGTTAGTACCCAGTATTGTCTCCAGCGAGG
>VGIH01000052.1 GCA_016867965.1 Betaproteobacteria bacterium
TAAACGCTCTTGGTCCGTGCCCGCAAAACGCTCAAATACTCGCTCAGTGCAGGCTGCGTTATGCACTACAACGCCCTGCTCTTTAAGCCAGCGCAAGCCAGCTTCTGGACTACGCATATCAGGACTTGCGCCAGACGGGGCAATTAAATGAATCTTCATGAACGTCGTTGTTTAAAAAACTCTTTTAGTAAGTTGCCACATTCATCTGCTAAAACGCCACCCTCAATTTCGGTTTGATGATTAATCGCTTTCAGGTCAAAGAGGTTAGCGACGCTACCGGCCATTCCTGTTTTGAGATCAGTTGCACCAAACACCACACGCTTGACTCTAGCATGAAGGATAGTCCCACAGCACATTGCACAAGGTTCCAATGTTACGTAAAGGGTTGATTGGGGAATTCGGTAGTTCTCAAGCGATTTAGCTGCCTCCCGAATCGCCATCATCTCAGCATGAGCGCTGGGATCGTGCAAACTAATTGGCTGGTTGTAGCCTTGACCAATCACCTGATCGTCAAATACGAGGACCGCACCCACCGGAACCTCGTTACATGCTGCCGCCTTTTGAGCCTGCAAAATGGCAAGACGCATAAACGATTCGTCTTGTGGCGATACCATCAGTCCTTAAGCCACTCGAACAGGATAATCAGCCCAGCAATTGGGGGTTTCGTAGAGCCGCACACTAAAGAGCGAAAGTTTTCCTTGGGTCTGTGCAGCAAAAATCGGTGCCAAACGATCAAAGGCAAACTTGACTAAGTTCTCAACCGTTGGCACATCATCCAACACCACAGTTTTATGATCTGGCAAACTTTCTAAGAATTGAACTAATAAAGTATCTTGCTTAGCCACTAAGAATGCATGATCCCAGGGCTCAACCAAATGGGTCAAAGCAATGCGTTTGACATCACCAAAGTCAATCACCATCCCATCATCGGCTTTCCCGCGACTTTCATGGACGGGGCCCTGAACAGTTAACTCAATTGCATAGCGATGGCCGTGCAGGTGGCGACATTGCCCACCATGATTAGGAATGCGATGACCCGCATCAAATTCTAGGCGACGTGTAATCGTGAGTTGCTGCATTACCGAATTCCGATCATTTTGTGGGTTTGCACGCTTAAGCGCCATAGTGGGTGCTTTTGGCATAGTTGAACCGCAAAGGCCATATTATCGCTTAGATTAGGGCCATCCATCGCTTGAATGTAACGGTGACGAAAATCCATTGCCTCAAAGCGATGCAAAACCGACTCAATGGGCCGGTGCCCAACTTGAGGAACCACCAACTTGATTTCATGGGCCTGCTTCACAATCAAATCAGCCCCAGCCTTAGGGCTTAAGCAAACCCAATCTATTCCTTTGGGGACAGCAATTGTGCCATTCGTTTCAATCGCGATCTCAAATTGCTTGGCATGCAAGGCCTTGATTAAAGGCTCATCAAGCTGCAATAACGGCTCTCCACCGGTCATGACCACATAGCGATAACGATGGGTTCTCATCGAATCAATCCAGGCGTTTTCAATGGCCTGTGCAAGCTCCTCGGGACTCTCGAACTTACCGCCCCCAATGCCGTCGGTTCCGACAAAATCCGTGTCGCAAAACTGGCAAATGGCGGATGATCGATCCTCCTCGCGCCCAGACCACAAATTACAACCCGCGAATCGGCAAAATACAGCAGCGCGCCCGGCCTGAGCACCCTCGCCCTGCAAGGTTGAAAAAATTTCTTTAACCGAGTACATGAATGGGGCTTACTTCCACGCAATGAGTTCCCAGCGCAGATAATCTTCTTTGATGGATTCGGACCAACCGCTCATACCCAATCAGAGGTATTCACCAAAACTTTCGTGCACAACCCAATGGGGCTAAAGCGGCTGAACTAATAACAAGGCGACGTAGGGGGTTCATAGAAACTCCTTAGAACAAAAATAGCTATTCCCACTCGATCGTGGATGGTGGTTTACCACTGATGTCAAAGACCACACGATTGATACCGCGCACTTCATTAATAATGCGATTGGATACTTTGCCAAGCAGTTCGTGTGGTAGATGCGCCCAATGCGCAGTCATAAAGTCTTGGGTTTGCACTGCGCGCAGTGCAACAACATATTCATAGGTCCGACCATCCCCCATGACCCCAACCGATTTCACAGGCAAAAAGACTGCAAACGCCTGACTAATTAGTGCGTACCAAGATTGCTTGGTATTTGGATCAATCGTATTGCGAAGTTCTTCGATAAAGATGGTATCCGCTCTGCGCAAAAGATCCGCAAACTCCGGTTTGACCTCTCCTAAAATCCGGACGCCAAGTCCTGGTCCTGGGAAGGGATGGCGATCCACCATCTCTTTTGGCAAACCTAGTTCTACGCCCAAGGCTCGCACTTCATCTTTAAATAACTCCCGCAATGGCTCTAGAAGCTGAAGATGCATATCCTCAGGCAGTCCACCAACGTTGTGGTGACTCTTAATCGTATGGGCACTATTTTTACCCTTACCTGCTGACTCAATCACATCGGGATAAATCGTACCCTGGGCAAGCCACTTGGCATTTTTAATCTTGCCCGACTCGCGCTGGAATACCTCAACAAATTCTTTGCCGATGATTTTGCGCTTTTGCTCGGGATCAGTAACACCCTTTAACTGAGACAGGAACTCATGCGAGGCATCCACATGAATTACTTTAACGCCTAGGTTTCGGGCAAACATATCCATGACCATCTTGCCTTCATTAAGCCTAAGCAAGCCATGATCAACAAATACACACGTTAGCTGAGGTCCAATGGCTCGATGAATCAGTGCTGCAGCCACGCTGGAGTCCACGCCGCCCGACAGGCCCAAAATTACTTCATCATTGCCAACTTGCTCTTTAATCTTCGATACCGCTTCAGCAATGTAATCCCCCATCACCCAATCAGCCCGGCATTGGCAAATTTCATGCACAAAACGATTTAGGATCTCTTTGCCCTTTAAGGTGTGAGTTACCTCAGGATGGAATTGCACACCATAAAAATGCTTCTCTTCATTGGCCATTCCCGCAATCGGGCATGAGGGCGTTGAGGCCATTAATTTAAATCCGGGTGGCAACTCGGTGACCGAGTCACCGTGACTCATCCACACTTTGAGAATTCCATGCCCTTCGGCTGTGCGGTGGTCTTCAATATTGTTAAGTAAATCCGTATGGCCGCGGGCTCGTACCTCGGCATATCCAAACTCACGCGCTTTGCCCAATGACTCTGCCGAGGCAACCTGACCACCTAATTGGGCGGCCATCGTTTGCATGCCATAACAAATACCAAGGACTGGAACATTCAGCTGAAAAACGATCTCTGGAGCTCTGGGGCTGTTAGGCTCCGTCACTGAGCTTGGTCCACCCGAGAGAATGATCCCTTTACAGCGACGTTCCTTTATAAATGTTTTGATTCGTTCAGGATCCGAGTCATAAGGCCAGATCTCAGAATAGACCTTTGACTCTCGCACACGGCGGGCAATTAATTGCGTAACTTGCGAACCAAAATCAAGAATCAGAATCGTATCGTGCACAGTTTTGCCCAAGCGACTCTTAATCAACGTGATAGTTAGGGGCTTCCTTCGTGATCTTCACATCATGGACATGCGACTCTCGCACACCCGCAGAAGTAATCTCCACAAAACCGGCCTTCTCATGCAACTGGGTAATGGTTGTGCAGCCACAATAGCCCATCGACGAACGAATACCGCCACTCAGTTGATGCAAGATACTTAGGACGCTTCCCTTGTATGGCACTTGCCCCTCGATTCCCTCGGGGACCAATTTCTCAGCATTGGCAGCACTGATATCTTCTTGGAAGTAGCGATCGGCGGCACCATCGGCCATCGCGCCTAAGGAGCCCATGCCGCGATAACTCTTGTAGGATCGCCCTTGGTATAAAAAGACCTCGCCAGGCGCCTCTTCCGTTCCAGCAAACATACCACCCATCATCACGCTATTGGCACCAGCGGCCAGGGCTTTCGCAACATCTCCGGAGTAGCGTACTCCGCCATCTGCAATCAATGGAATACCAGTCCCCTTTAGGGCATTGGCAACATTTACCACTGCTGTAATTTGCGGGACGCCGACACCTGCCACAATTCGGGTAGTGCAAATAGAGCCAGGACCAATGCCCACTTTTACACCGTCTGCCCCATGGTCAGCAAGTGCTTTCGCAGCATCGCCAGTCGCAATATTGCCGCCGATGACTTGTACTTGAGGATAGTTCCGCTTGACCCACTTCACCCGATCGAGAACGCCTTGGCTATGGCCATGCGCAGTATCGACCACAATGACATCAACGCCAGCCTTGACCAGCAGCTCAACGCGCTCGTCATTATCGGGGCCAACGCCGACAGCAGCGCCAACGCGTAATTTTCCTTCGCTATCTTTAGCAGCGTTCGGATGCTCGGTAGCTTTCAAAATATCTTTCACGGTAACCAAACCACGTAACTCGAAAGCGTCATTGACAACCAATACGCGCTCCAAGCGGTGCTTACTCATGAGGCGTTTAGCATCCTCAAGACTCGCGCCCTCCTTCACAGTGATGAGGCGCTCACGCGGGGTCATCTTGGTCTTCACGCTCGCATCTAAATCTTCTTCAAAACGAAGGTCGCGATTGGTAATAATGCCAACCACCGTTTTCCCCTGAAGTACTGGAAACCCTGAAAATCCATGCTCCCTCGACAAAGCAATCACTTGACGCACGGTCATCTCAGGAGAAATCGTGATTGGGTCGCGTAAGACTCCCGACTCAAAGCGCTTTACCTTGGCCACCTCTTTAGCTTGCTCAGCCGGCTTTAGATTTTTATGAATGATTCCGATACCGCCTTCACTTGCCATAGCAATCGCGAGCCTACCCTCAGTGACCGTATCCATCGCAGCAGATACCAAGGGAATATTGATCGTAATATCGCGAGTTAATTGGGTGACCAAACTGGTGTCACGAGGAAGGACAGCCGAATAGGCTGGCACAAGGAGCACGTCATCAAAGGTCAGTGCTTTTTGTATGAGTCGCATGCAAAACCCCTAATCGCAAAATCCGATTATAAAGGTTCTTAGTCCAAGCTCCTTAGGTTCTTGGTTTTGCAGCCCGGCGACGTGTGGCTTTGGCTTTAAGAAGGCTGTCTTTATCGCGATTGGCCTTCTTTCGCCTGGCTGATTTAGGGTCAATGAGTAATGGCGCATAAAGCTCCAGGCGGTCACCAGCATAGAGTGGGCTATCCCAATCCTTTCGCTTACCAAATACCCCGAAGCAGCCTTTGCGGCTAATCACTGGATCATCTTGATCGTTGGCGATCCCCAAGATTTGAAGTGCCCAACCCACCGTTGGCTTTGGGACACCTTTTAACGGAAGACGATGAATCTGCAGCGCTGGCGGATCCTGGCGCGCATCGCATAAAAGTATTTCAATCGATTGGTCTTTAGTGGCCATACAGTTGCTCCGCTCGCTTTACAAAACAGTCCACAAAGGTGCTGGCGATGTAGGAAAACACCGGGCCAATGATCTTATCCAAGATCGCACTTTTGAACTCCCAGTGCAAATTGAACTCAATCTTGCATGCATCATCCCGTAAGGGGATGAAGCGCCATTGGCCAGTAAACTTTTTAAAGGGGCCATCGATAAATTGCATATCAATTGAATCAGGGCGATGATTAGCGTTCCGTGTGTGAAAGAATTGCTCAATGCCTTTAAAGTGGATCTTGATTTTGGCATCGAGCACCGTCTCGGTTTGCTCATAAATATCCACACCGCCGCACCAGGGTAAAAACTCTGGATAGCGCCTAACGTCTGTAACTAGGCTATACATGCGGTCAGCGGATTGACCAATCAAAACCGTCTTATTGACGTCTGCCATAATGAAACTGTGGAACCTATAAAAACTCTAAACCATGAGTATCGTTGATAACAAAAAAGCATTCTTTGATTATTTTATTGAAGAACGCTATGAAACGGGTCTTGTCCTCGAAGGGTGGGAGGTCAAGGCAATTCGTGCTGGGCGCGCACAAATTAAAGAAGCGTATGTGGTCGTTCGCAATGCTGAAATTTTTCTAATTGGTTCTCATATCAGCCCACTTTCATCGACATCGACTCATATCTATGCTGACCCAACCCGAACACGGAAACTTCTCTTAAATGAGAGCGAGATTCGGAAATTGATCGGCAAGGTTGAGCAACGTGGCTACACCTTAGTCCCCCTCAATTTGCACTTCTCAAAAGGTCGAGTCAAATGTGAAATTGGGCTTGCCCGAGGTAAGAAACAACACGATAAGCGCGAGGCCAGTAAAGAGCGTGATTGGGAGCGCGAGAAGGCTAGAATCGTTCGAGGTCAACTCTCCTAATCTCTTACTTTGCACTATTTAGGTGCACAGTTGCACCAAGGCATACCCATTTACAGATGCTTAGTCATTCTGGCGTAATACCGTAAAGGCTATGAAAACCCCGTATGACGAAATGTTCGATGTGCACGGTGTGGCGCGACCTCACTATGCCATTTTTCAGCAATGGCTTGCTGAGCAAAGTGGTGCGCTCATGGCGCTCAAAAGAGCTGAGGCTGAATTGATCTTTCGGCGGGTTGGTATTACCTTTGCGGTCTATGGTGACGACTTGGGGGCTGAGCGCACCATTCCATTTGATCAAGTGCCGCGGATATTCACGGCCCAAGAGTGGTCGACGCTTGAGGCAGGACTGCGGCAACGTGTAACCGCACTCAATCACTTTATCCATGATGTGTATCACGATGAAGCAATTGTTAAAGCGGGAATTATTCCGGGGGAGCAGATTTTTAATAATGCCCAATATCGACCTGAAATGCGCTTCGTGGATGTCCCGCGGAATATTTATGCCCAAATCGCAGGAATTGATATTGTCCGTGCCGGCGCTGGCGAGTTCTATGTCTTAGAAGACAATCTACGCGTACCATCGGGCGTATCGTATATGGTCGAAGATCGTAAGATGATGATGCGACTCTTCCCCGATTTATTCCAACGCTATCGGGTTGCTCCCGTTGAGCACTACCCTGACCTTCTTTTGGAATGCCTAAAGTCAGTAAAGCCAGAGGGAGTAAAAAAACCGAATGTGGTGGTGCTCACCCCGGGCATGTTTAACTCCGCCTACTTTGAACATACTTACCTTGCTCAACAAATGGGTGTGGAGCTGGTTGAAGGTAAAGACCTTTTTGTCAAAGATGAAGAAGTGTTTATGCGAACCACCCAAGGTCCCCAGCGAGTCGATGTGATCTATCGACGCATAGATGACGACTTCTTAGACCCTTTAGCATTTCGGTCAGATTCTGCCTTAGGAGTAGCTGGCTTACTTAATGCCTACCGTGCAGGCAATGTCACCTTAGCAAACGCAATTGGCACTGGAATTGCCGACGATAAATCAATTTACCCCTATGTGCCCGAAATGATTGAGTTCTACTTAGGAGAAAAACCCATACTGAATAATGTGCCTACCTATCAATGCCGTAAAGCGGATGATCTGGCTTATACATTAGCTCATCTTCATGAACTCGTAGTCAAGGAAACTCATGGCGCCGGTGGCTATGGCATGCTGGTAGGTCCAGCATCGACCAAAGAGGAGATTGAGCGCTTTCGGGAAAACTTAATTCAACACCCTGATCAATATATTGCCCAACCCACTCTATCCCTATCCACCTGCCCAACCTTCGTAGAATCCGGAATTGCACCAAGGCATATTGATCTACGACCATTTGTGCTCTCTGGCAAAACCATCAAAATGGTTCCCGGGGGACTAACCCGTGTTGCCCTAAAGGAGGGTTCTTTGGTTGTGAACTCCTCACAAGGCGGTGGCACTAAAGATACGTGGGTACTGGAGGATTAATCGATGCTAAGTCGGACTGCTGATTGCCTCTATTGGATGGCTCGCTATACCGAGCGGGCTGAGAATACCGCGCGCATGCTCGATGTCAACTATCAAACCTCTTTACTACCCCAGCCCTCCGAATACCGAGACCAAAGTTGGCGTAAGTTACTCACCATCTCTAAACTTGAGCCTGCATTCCTGGCAAGTCACTCCCAAATGAACCAGGAATCGATTTTGCGGTTCATGATTGCTGATGCAAATAATCCATCGAGCATTGTGTCTTGCTTGCGCGCTGCCCGAGAGAATGCTCGGGCGATACGCGGGCGAATTACCTCTGAACTGTGGGAAACTCAGAACACCACCTGGCTTGAATTAACCCAATTACTTGCCAAACAGGATTATGCAGACCCTAGTAGCCTTTTAGACTGGGTTAAATATCGCTGCCATCTCTCACGCGGTGTCATGCATGGCACCATGCTGAAAAATGAGGCTTATTACTTCATGCGAATCGGCACCCTCCTAGAGCGCGCCGATAATACTGCTCGCATCCTAGAAACTAAGTACCAGGACCCTGCAAGCTTGCGCCAACTAAAACCTATTCAAGACATCCAAGAGGAAGCAGATTCGGCATTCTTTGATTTCTATCACTGGGCTGCACTGCTGCGTTCCGTATCCGCTTTTGAGATTTATCGGCAGATTTATTCGGATCAAATTACTCCACAAAAGGCTGCAGAGCTCCTGATCTTTAATCAGCAAATGCCGCGCTCATTGCGCTACTGCGTTGGGGATTTAATTGTAATGATGGGTGAAATTCGGAATCAGAATTCTAAAGAGATAGAACGTCTTATTGGCAAACTCCAAGCAGACCTTGATTACTCGGATATCAATGAAGTCTTTCATATTGGACTTGAAGAATTTACTAAGCAGTTTCTAAAACGTATTAACCATATTGGCGACGAGCTCAGTAATGCGTTTCTCATTCCTCTTGCCGTTGCCTAAGTTGAATCCTATGCACTTACAGATAGAGCACCATACCGAATACCAATATGACAATCCCGTACGCTATTCGATTCAGGAATTACGGCTAAGCCCACTGGATAGTAAGGGGCAAACGATTGTGAAGTGGCAAATTCATTCGCCAGTTAAAGCAAAATCCACTCAAGATACTTTTGGGAATACCTGCCAAACTTTAGTTCTCGATACTACCTATAAATCGATGAGCATTACTGCTAAAGGAGAAATTCATACCCTTGCTTGCTATGAATACCAAGATGATCCGCGTGCTGTATCGCCATACTACCTCTTACAGCCCACTGCGCTGACACAAATATCACAGCCCATGCAATCACACTTTGAGTCAGAGCTTCCCAAAAAACCTGACATTGATTCTGTATTAGCTTTAGCCGATGCAATCCGTTCTAATATTCGTTATCAAGCAGGCGTCACCACCTTTGCAACGACTGCAGCTCAATCATTTGCCATGCAGGCAGGCGTATGCCAAGATCACAGCCATATCATGTTGAGCCTTTGTCGGTTTGCCAATATTCCTGCGCGTTATGTCAGCGGTTACTTTTTTGCAGAGGAGTCTCCAAACCTAGCGAGTCACGCTTGGGTTGACGTTTGCTTGGATGCAGAACAGGAGCGCTGGGTTAGCATTGATGTGACTCATGCTTGCTTGACTGATCAACGGCATATTCGCTTAGCGGTGGGAAGGGATTATTATTCAGCTGCACCCATCAAAGGAATCCGTTCTGGTGGTGGCCAAGAGGAGCTTCGGGCTCGCATTTCCATACAACAAGTGAAAGTGCTTTAACCATGACCTATTGCGTTGCTCTTTGCCTCAATGAAGGCCTCGTATTCTTGGCTGATACCCGAACCAATGCGGGGGTTGATCAAATCGGCACCTTTCGGAAGATGAGCATCTTTCATCAAGACCGCGAGCGCTTTTTTGTTCTTATGAGTTCAGGCAATTTAGCCATTACCCAAGCAGTTAAAGAAATACTCCTCCAAGGTGAAATATTTAATGGCATCAATTTGTGGAATGCTAAAAGCTGTCATGAAGCAGCGACAGTCGTTGGTTCAGCTGTAAAAAAAGTACGGGAACGCGATTTTGAGGATCTTCAAAAATCGGGGATTGAATTTAATTGCAACTTAATTTTTGGTGGACAAATCGAGGGTGAAAAACCCCGTTTATTCAATATTTATGCTGCTGGTAACTTCATTGAAACCACCCCGGAGACCCCCTATTTTCAAATTGGTGAATCTAAATACGGCAAACCCATACTCGATCGAGTGATTCGTTTTAATACCCCACTTAATTTAGCAACTAAATGCGTCCTGATCTCGATGGACTCAACCATCAAAAGTAATATCTCAGTTGGCTTACCACTCGATCTTTTGGTCTATGAGAAAGACTCTTTCAATTTAGATAAGTTAATCACAATTGATGAAGATAATCCCTACTTTGAGATGATGCACCGAATTTGGGGAGAGAAACTTAAAGAAGTAGCGCTCAGTATTCCTGAGCCAAGCTGGAATGGCTCGAAGAGAAGTATTTCCATTCAATCGCCCTCGAAAAAACTCGGCACTGTTCCTGTCCATAAACCAAGAAGTAAATCTTCAAGTCGAGCAAAACGTCCAAAAGGTACAAATAAATAAGGCGGGTTTGCCCGCCTTATCAGCCTGATTGATTTCGAGCTTAAGAACTGTTCTTAGCTAAAAACTCCCAAGTTTGTACCGCGCTATCTGGGTTTAGTGAAATTGAGGTGATTCCCTTTTTCACAAGCCACCTGGCAAAGTCTGGGTGATCAGAGGGTCCCTGTCCGCAAATGCCAACATACTTCCCTTGCTTGACGCAGGCATCAATCGACCGCTCAATCATGAACTCCACTGCGGGATCACGCTCATCGAAATCAATGGCCAAGAGCTCCATGCCAGAATCGCGATCAAGCCCTAGAGTTAACTGGGTCATATCGTTTGAGCCAATTGAGAAGCCATCAAAGTACTCCAGGAATTGATCGGCCAAAATGGCATTCGATGGAATCTCGCACATCATGATCAATTTCAGGCCATTCACTCCACGTTGCAGACCAAACTTAGCCATCATGTCTATCACGCGCTTTGCCTGTGCAATGGTTCGCACAAACGGCACCATGATCTCCACATTATCTAAGCCCATTTCCTCGCGAACTCGCTTCATCGCAGCACATTCAAGTGCAAATGCCTCGCCAAAATCTTCTGAGACATAACGCGATGCCCCCCGAAAGCCGAGCATGGGGTTTTCTTCATCTGGCTCGTAGCGCGATCCGCCAATCAACTTTTTGTACTCATTGGACTTAAAGTCCGACAAGCGCACAATCACTGGCTTGGGATAAAAAGCCGCTGCAATGGTTGCGACCCCTTCGACCAATTTATCCTCATAAAATGCTCGAGGACTTGAATAGCCGCGCGCCACACTCTCTACCGCCCGCTTTAGATCGGCATCAATATTGGGATATTCCAATACTGCTCGCGGATGCACGCCAATATAGTTATTGATAATGAATTCCAATCGGGCCAGACCAACACCCGCGTTTGGCAGTTGGCAGAAATCAAAGGCCAACTGAGGGTTACCGATATTCATGGTGATCTTGACAGGTATCTCAGGCAAAACACCACGCTTTACCTCAGTGACCTCGGTTTCAATCAGGCCATCATAAATACGTCCTTCATCACCTTCGGCACACGATACGGTAACCACCGCACCCTCTTGTAAGACATCGGTTGCATTACTGCAACCCACAACTGCAGGAACACCAAGTTCACGCGCAATGATGGCCGCATGGCAAGTTCTACCACCTCGATTAGTGACAATCGCCGAGGCACGCTTCATCACGGGCTCCCAATTTGGGTCAGTCATATCGGCAACCAAGACATCACCAGGCTGAACCCGGTCCATTTCGCCGGCATCCCGAATTACCCGTACTGGACCACCACCAATCTTTTGGCCAATGGCTCTACCTGTGGTAATGACTTTTGAATTTCCCTTCAAACGATAGCGCAGCTCTACTTGATCAGCTGCTTGGCTCTTCACGGTCTCTGGACGTGCCTGAAGGATGTAGATCTTGCCATCCACACCATCTTTACCCCATTCAATATCCATGGGTCGACCGTAGTGCTTCTCAATAATGACTGCATACTTCGCAAGCTCAGTGACATCATCATCGCTAATTGAGAAACGATTACGTTCTTCTGGATTCACTTCAACGGTCTGCACACGCTCTGCAGAACCTTGGGGAGCAAACTGCATCTGAATAAATTTCGACCCCAAT